>DATJDT010000262.1:0-5561 GCA_035497275.1 Pedobacter sp. | reverse complement strand
GAGGCTTTTTTCGTTTATATCCCTCAAATAATTCCAATTTCCTTTAGTAGCTTTTATCTAGACTTTGTTCTTGCTCTTATCAGTTTGATAAACTAGAGCAGACATTTGGCCATCAGTCTCGAAATTCTTTCGGAGTTCGTTCGGAGCTCCTTCGGAATAATACCGATACTTATCCGAAGCTCATCCGAAGGAGCTCCGAAGCTGCTCCGAAGGAAGTGGTAAAAAGTTAGCCATCGTTTACCCTTGTTTTATACGGCTATAGCTTTACAGAAATCGAATGATTATATGGATATTACTTTGCAAATATATCTTTGTCTTATCCTGATAAAGTGTACACGTTAGATTTTTGAAGGCTGCAGATAATCGTAAAGAAATTGTTGAAATAATCAAATAGTCGGGATAATTTTTAGCATCGATTAACACTTCTATATTTTTTTCCTATTTTTAGTGCATGAATCGCAAATTCCAAATTACGACGCTTTGCTTACTGCTTGTCGGTCTTCATAGCAAAGCGCAAGAGAAATTTACTACCTATAGTCAAACCATAGATGGAACCAAAGTTTCTTATGAGATGCTACCCATACAAGGTGGTAGCTTTTTAATGGGAAGTAAAAATGGTAACCCAGATGAACAACCAGTTCATAAGGTAAAGCTAGATCCGTTTTGGATGGGTAAAATGGAAGTTACATGGGATTTGTTCGAGCTTTTCCTTTATAAAGATTACGAAGTTTCTCAAAGCTCAAAATCAATTCCTGCAGCGGTTGATGCCGTAACTAGACCAACAAAGCCCTACTTAGACATGACTTTTGGTATGGGTAAGCAAAACCATCCGGCATTAGCTATGACACAGTATAATGCTATCCAATTTTGTAAATGGTTATATACACGGACCGGAATATTTTATAGGCTACCAACCGAGGCCGAGTGGGAATATGCCTGTAAAGCGGGATCAACTGGAGATTTTTACTTCGGAAATGATAAAAAGGAACTGGCTAACTATGCTTGGTATAGTGAAAATAGTGATAAGAAAACTCATCAGGTAGGGCAAAAAAAACCTAATGCATGGGGTTTATATGATATGCACGGGAATGTTGCTGAGTGGACTTATGATCAATACTTACCTACTTTTTATGCGGAAGCGAATGCGAAGGAAGTTAGTAACCCTGTAGCCACCCCAGCTAAACTTTATCCCTTAGTAGTGCGTGGAGGAGCATTTGATGATGAAGCCAAGGATCTTCGCGCTTCGGCAAGAGAGGCGTCAGATCCAGCATGGAAACAGATTGACCCTCAAATACCGAAAAGTAATTGGTGGTTTCCGGAAGCTCCATTTATAGGAGTGAGATTGGTTAGGCCATTAAATACGCCAAGTAAGGAGCAAATAGAAGCCTATTATAACAAAGCTCCAATTAAGGACTACTAAAACGAACCGAATATATAAATGATACCTAATACATAACCGTTAAAACCAATTACATTAAAACTAACTATAAACATGAAAAATTTGAAAGAAACACAAAAAGAGCGCAGAGAATTTTTAAAAACTTCGGCTCTTGTTGCTGGTGGTGTAATGATGAGTGGATATTCTTGGGCTGGTGTTCAGTCGTCTGTTGATGATACTATTAAAATTGCCTTAATTGGTTGTGGCGATAGAGGTACTGGTGCTGCTTTTCAGGCACTCAGCACTAAAGCTAATTTAAAATTAGTGGCTATGGCTGATGCTTTTCAAGATAGACTTGATAACAGCTACAAACTATTATCTGATAAATTTAAAGAAAAAGTAGATGTGCCAAAAGAACGTCAGTTTATTGGCTTTGATGCTTATGAAAAAGCGATTGCCTTGGCAGATGTTGTGTTGTTGGTAACTCCTCCAGGCTTTAGACCAATGCACTTTGAGGAAGCCGTAAAACAAGGTAAACATGTGTTTATGGAAAAACCAGTGGCCGTTGATTCTCCTGGGATCCGTAAAGTGCTGGCTGCTGCTGAAATTGCAAAACAGAAGAAACTGAATGTTGTGGTAGGTTTACAACGTAGGTATCAAACAAATTATAGAGAAGTTTTAAAAAGAATTCAAGACGGTGCAGTGGGAGATATTGTATCTGGACAAGTATATTGGAATAGCGGCGGCGTTTGGGTAAAACCACGCACAGCTAATCAAACTGAAATGAATTATCAAATGCGCAACTGGTATTATTTTAACTGGTTATGCGGTGATCACATTGTTGAGCAGCATGTTCATAATATTGATATTGCCAACTGGGTGAAAAATGCTTATCCAGTTTCGGTGCAAGGGACAGGTAGTCGCGCATGGAGAACTGGAAAAGATTATGGTGAGATTTACGATAATCACTCAGTAGAGCTAACCTATGCCGATGGTTCTGTTATTTACAGCCAGTGTCGCCATTTTGAAGGCACTAATAATCGGGTAGATGAAAGTTTCCAAGGCACAAAAGGTAAGGTTTATTTATCTGCTAATAATAGCGGTAAACTGTGGGATCATAAGGGTAAGGAACTTTATAACCATAATACCAAAGGCAATGCAAATCCATATCAAACAGAACACGACGAATTGTTTGACGCTATCTCAAAAAGAGAGTTTAAATTTTGGGATGCAGAACGTGCGGCTAAAAGCTGTTTCACCTCAATCATAGGGCGTTATGCTACTTATTCGGGCGAGGTTATTAAATGGGACGATGCTTTGAAAGCAGAGAATAGCTTATTCCCTGATCAATTAAGCTGGGATGCTAAACCTAAATTGTTGCCAGATGCAGATGGGTTATATCCTGTAGCTAGACCTGGGAAAATAAAGGTAATCTAGCTTCCTAATGAATCTTGTAAAATATCTTTTTGCATTATTTTCTGGGATTTATGTTTTGACACCTGATAAGGGGCAGGTTCAGGAGTTTAAGATCAATGGATACGCACAAGGTACGAGCTACTCGATTTCGTATTATGCCGAAAAAGAATTTGTTAAAAAGGACAATATTGATAGCATAATCCAAGTAATTGACCAATCGATGTCATTGTATCGGCCGGGCTCAATCATTAATCAATTGAATGAATCTACAAGCGGAACGCTTGTAGATTTTCATTTTATGGAGGTTTATAAACGTGCAAGTGACATTTTTAAAGATACCGATGGGAAATTCGATGTAACTGTAGCCCCTTTGGTCCAAGCTTGGGGCTTTGGGCCCAAAAAAGAGGGGAAATTCCCAGATGATGCAAAGATAAAGAGCCTGTTAAAATGCGTTGGTATGCAAAAGATTACTTGGCATAACTTAACTATCAAAAAGGAAAATCAGTGTGTAAATGTTGATTTAAATGGGATTGCACAAGGCTATACAGTAGATGTAATTGCTAAATACTTATACTCACATAAGATAAATGATTTTATGGTGGAAGTGGGAGGAGAGTTAAGGGTTAATGGAACTAAACCCAATGGACAATTATTTAAGATTGGGATAGAAGGCCCTATCGATAAGGAATTATCAGGACAGGGCATTAAGCATATTCTCCAGCTTAAAAAAGGTGCAATCACCACATCTGGCAATTATCAAAAATATAGAATGAATGGCAACCAGCGAATTTCACATTTAATTGACCCTAAAACGGGCTATCCATTAAAAAATGAAATGATCAGTGTAACGGTATTTGCAAAAGACGCCATCACTGCCGATGGTTACGATAACGCGTTAATGGCAATGAGCGTAAAGGAGGCTTTGGCCTTCGTTGCTAAACGGAAACAGTTGGAAGCATATATTATCTATCAAAAACCAACTGGAGAAATTGCGGATACTTTGAGTACAGGGTTTAAAAAATTGATTGTAAATTAAAACGATGAAGCGTATTATTTTAACATCTTTACTACTTTCAGCACTTCTTCTTGTTTCGTTCACGTTCATAGCTGATCCGCTTTGGCAGGTAGAAGCAAGGAACAAGCCGCTAAAAATACTCTTAATAAGTGATTTAAATGCTGGTTATGGCTCTTTAACCTATAGTGAAGATGTTTCGGCAGTGCTAAATGAAATGGATCAAATTAAGCCAGATATAATCTTATGTGCAGGAGATATGGTGGCGGGGCAAAAGGCGTCGCTAACAGCGCAAAATATTAAGGATATGTGGCAAAGCTTTAAAACGGTTGTTTTTAATCCTGTCCAAAAAAGAGCTATCCCATTTGGTTTTACACTGGGCAACCACGATGCTTCTCCAAGTTTCTCAAAAGATCGTGAAATTGCAGCTCAATTTTGGAATGACGAAAAACATTTAACACATTTAACTTTTGTTGATTCAGAACATTATCCTTTTTACTTTAGTTACCTGAAAAATAATGTCTTTTTCCTAAGTTGGGATGCTTCGGGAGCTAAAATTAAACCAGAGCTGTACACTTGGATGAAAGAACAAATAAATTTAAGGGTTGCTAAAAATGCGAGAATGAGAATTTTATTAGGTCACTTACCTTTATATGCGATTGTTGCAGCGAAGAATAAGCCTGGTGAAGTAAACTCGAACCCCGATAGTGCGTTGTCATTTTTTAAAGCCCATCAAATAGATATGTACATTAGCGGGCATCAACATGCCTATTATCCGGCTACAAAGAATGGAGTGCAACTTTTAAATTCGGGCTGCATTGGTGATGGACCTCGGCCAATTTTGGGACATCAAGAATTGGCCCAAAAGGCTTATACGGTTATTGATATTCCTGTTAAAAGACCTTTAACTTTTACACAGAAAACCTTTAAGCCTGTAACGAACGAAGAAATAACAATTCGTAGTCTGCCCGACTCGGTAATAGGATTTAATGGCACTATTTACCGTAAGGATTTGAAAAATTAATTTTGTAATGAGCGTATTTTATTGTTTTGGGTAATGGAACTTTACATCGAAAATGAACATATTAGAGCGTCATTTGCTTCCAAAGGAGCAGAGCTTCAACATATCACGGGCATAGATAGCGGTACTGAGTATTTGTGGAGTGGGGATCCTGCATATTGGGCCAAGTTTAGCCCTGTTTTATTTCCAATTATTGGAGCATTAAAGGAGAACACCTACCAATACGAGCATAAAACTTATACATTACCCAGACATGGATTTGCTAGGGATATGGATTTTGACGTTGAAAAAATTTCAGCGAATGAGCTTTTATTTACCCTTACCAACACTATCGAAACATTGCAGGTATATCCATTTGAATTTAATTTAAAACTGAGATATACACTAACAGCCGCTACTTTAAGCTGTACTTATGAAGTAAGTAACCCTGGATCAAAGGCGTTATTATTTTCAATTGGAGGTCACCCCGCTTTCGCAGCACCCTTAAATAAACAAGGCGTTTATACGGATTACTTTTTGCAGTTTAATGCCGATGATGTTATTACTTATCATCATATCACAGATAATTTAATCTCGAAGGAGACATCAACCTTGGTGTTGGATGACAAAAAATTATACCTAACGCATGAATCTTTTTATAATGATGCACTAGTGATCAAAAACCTCCAAAGCAACAGTATTTCTCTAATGAATAAAAAAACATACAATGGGATTAATTTTGAGTTCGAAGATTT
>DATJDT010000261.1:0-1978 GCA_035497275.1 Pedobacter sp. | reverse complement strand
ACAATTTGGCCCCTAATGCATCAACTCTTGCTTTCAAAGTTGGTGATTTAAAGTACTGACCAAAATTCTTAACCAAACCTAAATATTGGGGATAAGATTGAATAAAAGGTGTTTGCTTAAATAAGGCATATACTCCCTTTTGTCTATCTGTCGAAAGTAACTTCATCTTTTGGTCGATGGTTGTTCTTCCACCTAGATAATCTGCATATTCATTTATTAACATTTCCCCATACAGATAGGAAAGCACATCATCATTTTTGAATTTATCTTCAATTTTAATAGTTGAATAATAAGGCGGATAATTTTCTTTCTTTGGCTGAAATCCTGATTTACGTGGTGTGCGAATGAAGTGCATGGCATAATAATCCATATCGAAGTAAGTGATCGAGGTCATTAAACGATTAAAATTTTCATTCTTGGTTTTAATCGTCTTTCTAAAGGCATCTGTTTGAGCAGCAACTTCGGTCAATGCTGGAAAGAAATCTACATAAGTACTTAAAGGTGATTCCATGAAATAAACAGATTTAACCTTCAATTCCTGTGTTAGATTTGTCCATGAGGAAAGAATGGTATTTTCAGGGGTTTGTTTTCCTACAAACATCATTCTTCTTTTATCGATTGCGATTTCGGCTTTGTCACCTTTCTTCATGTATACGGGAAAAAGAGCCCCTTTTTCAAATTTTGAATAGCCTACTGTAAAAAAACCTTCATTAGAGGGGGTAAATAAGAAGCCGAATGAACCATCTTCACCCAATTGGGTGCCGGCTAATAACTCGGACTTTCCATCTACAATACTATAAAGATAGATATCCTTTTGGGTGCCATTTTTCATGACCCCGCGAATCTCGCTCATTTGGGCAAAAGAAGTCTTTGCTAAAAGCAAGACAATTATAATTAATAATTTTTTCATTCGTGTATATTTGATTTTGTTCAAATCGTCATCCGATGACGCTTACCGTCATCGGATGACGATAGTATTATTTGGTTAGTAATTCGTTCAGGTAAACTTTCAAAACTGGGTTAGACGGGCGTTGGTTGCATTTAGCATTTACCATTTTTCCCTCTTTATCGATAATTACAAAACGAGGAATGCCAGTTAAGCCAATCTGATTAAAGAATGGATCGTCTTTAAGACCCTTTTCCATCTTTATTTGATTGCCTGTAAGATTTCTTTTTTTCATAAAATCTTTCCAATACTCCTCTTTTACATCTCCATTAAGCGATAAGAAAACAACGTCTTTACCTTCCATTTCATGTTCCAATTTTTTAAGAAACGGCATTTCTGCAACACAAGGGTGGCACCAAGTGCTCCAGATATCTATAAAAATGTATTTGCCTTTATAATCACTAATTTTCGCTAGCGAACCATCAGGTTTTAGGAAAGTATGGGTGCTGAAATCAGTACCCGGTAAAGCATTATTATAGCGCGTTACTTTTTCAGCTCGGCTTACAATTGTTTTTACGTTTGTAATATTATTAGAGTCTTTAAGTAAGGGCATTGCTTCTTTAGCCATATCCTTTACCTTAAATACATCCTCTTCTAACAAAGCAAAATCCAATAGCTTTACTATATAAGCTTCTTTTAATTTTTGATTATCAATCGCATTTGCAAAATCGGCAATCCAAGTATTTGAATTGTGTACTTTAAGTTTACCAGCTTCCATTTTAGCGTACATGATCTCATTAATGGTTTTAAACCAATTAAAATAAGTTACAATTTCGGGCATTAAACTAATGTTCAAATCACTAAAAGTGGCTTTATTAATGAGGTCTGTTTCACCGCTAACCTTTGCTTCCATATAGGAACCGAAAACTTTGTCGAGGTATTCGCCTTGTAAATAGCCTAATAAAGCAGCCTTGTCTTGTTTAACTTCTTCAACATCACACGCATTAATGGCATTTACACGATTATCATATATTTGCTTTACAGTATATTGTTTATTCCTATAGTTATACTTAGTTGAAAGATCTATGTAAA
>DATJDT010000260.1:0-4029 GCA_035497275.1 Pedobacter sp. | reverse complement strand
AGAAGTAAGTGCCATGCTTGGTATTACAAAGGGTACGATTAATACCCACATTACTAGAGCAACCAAAACGATTAAAACTTACCTCACCAATACAGATGGTTTTGCAGTAATGGTTACAATTGGTCTATTGTTAAGAGATTTGAAGTAATCTTGTCATGGCTACTCCTTACCTTTGGAGCGTGTAAGTACCATTTCCGCAAACCGCTTCCTATTCGCTATTTGTAATGAACTTGGAGGCTTGGTACTCTTCATTGGTTTGAGCCTAATAATGTATTTGTTACCGCTTTTGTAAATAACTAAACCAGGTACTTTTTTTGGTAATTTGTCGTACGAGTTTTGATCGATTGTTGCCATTTTCTTTGTTTTTAAATTTTAAATAAAAAGGGCTGCTTTTTACACAGCCCCTCAGGTTAATTAAACGATAATTACTTCTTTGATGGTTTTAGCACCACTAAAGTCGGTAACCGTTACCTCAATTTTAGAACCTACCGCATTAGCGTTTTCGGTTGTTGCTGTGTAAGTAAAGTCAGCGCTAAGCACATCAAACGTGGCTAAGCCAGTTTCGATCACCGCTCCAGCTTGATCCTTGATCTGCACCTGTACCGTTTCGATTCCAAAATTATCCGTTGCATTTATCCTAACGGTATCTCCTATTTGGCCTTGATAAAGGCTAATATCCAACGAATGGATTTTGGGAGGACTCATGAAATCTGAAAAAGCAGCTGTATAAGCACTATGACCAGGTTTGGCAAGGGCGGCATACCTTTCCTTGAAAAGTGGGTCGTCCATTCTAGCTTTTATATACTGAGTTCCTAACTTAAAGCGCTGTCTAAAAGCCAGCTGGTCTGCCGAAGGCACCTTGGTTCGTTCGTAATCTGGCATGTTTGCGATTACTGTTCCGAAAATTGTACGGCGAAAAGTGACTTTTCCTACTCTTCCCGTTGCACCCTGCATAATAGGGTTGTTAATTGATTTTGCCATGTTTTTAAAATTTAAATTGTGAATTAATCTGTTTGTTCATAATCGTTGTTTACCGGTAATGATTATGAAAACAAATTTAGCGCTGTGGGCGTCCCCGCTGAACTTTTGGCACCAAATGTCACTCATTGTCACTTAATGTCATTAAATGTCACTTCAGCGGTTTTGGAATAAAACAAGGCATTTGATAGGATTTACGAACGAAGTACTTACCTACTACTTACCTACTACTTACTTACTACTTACCTACCACTTAGCTACTACTTACCTAGCACTTTGAATATTTCTTTTTACATTTGGCTAATTATGTCCAAGTTCAGTAAGCTAAATAAAGCCAATCTAAAAAACAAAGACACCTTTTGGTCTGAATTGGTAGGGAGCCCCGATCTCTTCCCCTTAGAAAGTAGAATATTTCATTCCATTACATTAGGGTTAATTTTATTAGTAAGTTTTTATGTGCCCTATAATTTATATGCAAAACTTTATGTCGGCTCACTCTCTGCTTTAGTATTTGGTTTATTTTTTTTATACCAATATTACAACTCGAGATTTAAAGGCAAGCCTCACAATAGCGTTCTATTTGGTATTGTTGGACTTGTACTTTTTGGGATCAATTATTTTACCAATTCAGGAATCGATGGCTCAACCGACCTCATCTGGCCTGTTCAACTACTATTGGTATTTGCTATATCGCCTTATCGGCACCATGCCAAATGGCTAATTATTTACTTGGTTATTTTTATTGCAATCCATGCCTTCGAATATGTTTACCCACATTGGGTGCAGCACCCCTTTACCGCTGGCAAAGGACAGTTTATTGATCGTGTTACTGCATTTCCTATTCCAGTGGTGGTAATTTACTTAATCATTAATTTCATCAGGCGTAGCCATGACACAGAACAAAAAGCAGGTGAGGAAAAAACAAAAGCAGTAGAAATTAGCAAAGCACAAATTTTATTGCAGAATGACCAGCTGGAGCAACGTAATATCGAAAAGAATAAACTAATGTCTATTATTTCGCATGATTTAAGGGCACCCTTAATGAATGTTCAAAATTACCTTGCTTTACTAAATGATAATGAAGTGAATAGCCAGGAACGACCGATAATAGAAAAAGCATTGCTCAACTCAACTAATAGTGCAATGGACATGCTTGCTAATCTATTAAACTGGTCGAAATCGCAAATGGAAGGAGCCTCTGTACACCTTGTAGAAACAAATCTCTTAACTGCACTACAGAATACCTTAGAGATGGAGCAAATTTTAGCTGCAAAAAAAAATATTCAACTCACAAATCAAATTTCTTCCCAAATTACTGTAATTGCTGATGTAGATATGTTACAATTAGTAGTTCGAAACCTGATCAATAATGCAATTAAATTTACCCCCGAAAGCGGAAAGATCCATGTGGAAGCGCTAGTCATGAATAACAAATGTAAACTAGCGGTTAACGACACTGGCAATGGTATTCCAGAAGATATTCAAAAAGACATTTTCACGATCAAATCTAAATCTACAACAGGCACCAACAATGAAAAAGGAATTGGCTTAGGCTTGGCACTATGCAAAGAGTTTATAGAACGCCAGGGCGGTAGTATTGGTTTCGAAAGTCATTCCGGTATTGGATCGAGCTTTTTTATCTTTATCCCCCTTGCTAACTAAGCTCAAGCGTATCTAAAACGTCAAAACAGCATTTCATTTGGTGGCGTAACACCCTTTAAACGCAGATAAATGGTAGTTTGACCACGATGATGTGTTTGGTGCTCAAAAGCTTTTGCAAACGCAAGTCCCTTGGTAGTTTTCATTTTAAACAACGATATTTCTTGTGCCATCTCCTCGGCAGGAACAGCTTGTAGAATGGCAATAACATAATCATAACTATCCATTACTGCTTTGGTTACTGCTTCTTTTGTTGGTGCTACCTTTTTCTCTGCATCCGCCTCTTGCGGTGTAGCTTTGCCTACAGCATTTGCTGAGAATATATAATTATCGGCAGCCAAATGCAGCATTTGTTGAGCAAATGACCTTACTTCGGGTGTAGCTTTAAACTCATAACCATCTGCAGGCATAACAGTTAAGTACAGCATGGTATAAGCCTTGGCACGTTTCCATTCTGCAATATTTTGGTCTTTGGTGATCTGTGCAATGGCTGTTGTGCAAAAAACAACTAGCAGTCCGAATAAAAGGCTTAGTTTTTTCATGTTGATTTTTAATTGGTTAAGTAATAAAATTAACTAAAAACTAGTTTAAGACAAAAGCATTTTTGCTATTTCCTACCCATCTATATTTAAAAATTGTACTTTGCTGTTGCCCGTCTTTTGACTTGTCGTTATGTGAAATATAAAATAACCCGTTCCCTAGTGGACATAAACCTGTTGCACCCCATTTAAAAGACCATCCGCTAATACCAGATTTAGAATCTTTTAAACCTGCGTTTAACAAAGAAAGTGTTTTAACTTTAATTTGTTGATCGTCTGTTGTTACATAACCTGTAATCGGCCTTTTCTGTCCATCAATTACAAATAAATCATAATTGGGAAATTGAGATTTAGATCCCTTGTATACCGCAGCAAATAAATTTCCAGTATGTGGATCATAGGCTAAATTTTGAATACCATAACGGGTATTACCAGTTTTTACAAAGTACTTATCCAATGGCTTTGCTGGCCCAGAATGATGCAATTTAGCTTGCGATAAACCTTGTTCATATTTCCCCCAATCGCTCACATCGTATTTTAAAATAACCTGATGATCGTTATCATTTCTTGTGGTATCGCCATAAACACCATAAGCCACGTAAAGATACTTTTTGCTTGTATTAGCATCTCCAATTGCCGGAGCAAAAGCTACACCATCTATTCCTGAACAGGCAAAGCGATGGGGGGTTACTTGATTGTTTACCTTTACCTCAGCCTTATAATCTGTTACAGCTTCCTTGATATAAACGGTGCGCAATAGGTCTTCTTTTTCTGCATCCATATTTGGTCTGGTAATGCGCGATCCATCGAATATAGCGATATAAAAACCATCCTCATTATCTGTTTCAACACC
>DATJDT010000259.1:0-10201 GCA_035497275.1 Pedobacter sp. | reverse complement strand
GGTGTAATGCTTATAATGTTTTAAGGTATTGAAATAAGTCTCAGCTCTTTTACCTTCTTGTCTATCTATGCTTACATTCTTATTTCCATCATTTAAGATAGGAAGATCAACAAAGCGATTATCAAATTGAAACTGACCATCAACCACTGCATGATATACCTTCTTAACCTTTCTTCTTTCAAATTGCATGGCTAAGTTTCTGTATGCTTCAGGGTTTTTAGCAATTACGATGGCTCCAGACGTTTCTTTGTCCAATCGGTGACAAACTTGTGAATCGGGTGAATATTGTTTCGCTAAACGAAGAATATTAACTTCTCCAGCGGCACCGCGCTCATCTAAGGAAGCTACAAATGGAGGTTTGTTTACAATGATGTAATCATCGTTTTCAAAAATGATTAACTCTTTAAAATTTGGGTATTTCACACCGCAAAGATAGGAAAGACTTACGAAGTTTCTTGTATGTTGTTTTATTAACTTCGTAAGTCTACTATTCGCTATTCAACCCTTTTTAGGCCAAACTTCTCAATTTTGCTATAAAGATGACTTCGTTGAATGTCAATATCATCAGCTGTTTTAGAAACATTCCAGTTGTTTTTTTCCAGTTTGAATTTGATGAACTCTTTTTCTGCATGATCTTTATAATCCTGAAAATTGCTGAATTTATCATAATTCATACCTGTAGTAGGCGCTGCTGTTTGCGTGTTTACTGAGCCAATATTTGTTCCACCTCTAGGGTTTGCAAAAATATTAACATCATTTTCAGTAATTGTCTTATCACTTAATATAATCAACCTTTCAATCATATTATGTAATTCACGCACATTGCCAGTCCACGGTAATGCCTTTAAAGCATTCATGGCGCCATCACTTATTTTTTTAACTGGCATACCGTACTCACTGCATATTTCTTCTAAGAAGTTTTGTGCAATTTCAGGAATATCGTCCGTCCGCTCAGTTAAATGTGGAACATGGATATTAATTACATTTAATCGGTGGTATAAATCCATTCTGAAATTACCATCCTCAATTTCTTTCAACAAGTCTTTATTCGTTGCTGCTAATACACGAACATTTACTTCTTGTTCTTTTTCGCCTCCAACTTTGGTGATTTTATGTTCTTGTAAAGCTCTAAGCACTTTTGCCTGGGCTGAAAGACTCATATCACCAATCTCATCTAAAAACAAAGTTCCGCCATTGGCAAGTTCAAACTTTCCAATACGTTGCTTCACTGCCGAGGTAAATGAGCCTTTTTCATGGCCAAATAGCTCACTTTCGATTAATTCTGAAGGAATAGCTGCGCAATTAACCTCAACCAAGGGCGCATCTGCTCTATTGGATTTTTCGTGAATCCAACGGGCAACTAACTCCTTACCACTACCATTTGCACCGGTAATCAATACCCTTGCATCGGTAGGAGCAACTCTTTCAATCGTTTCTTTAATTTTATTGATGCTCTCTGAACCACCTAAAATATGACGGGTTTTGCTCGCCTTTCTTTTTAGAACCTTCGTTTCGGTAACTAAATTTCCACGATCTAAAGCGTTTCTAACGGTTATTAAAAGGCGGTTTAAATCTGGTGGTTTTGAGACAAAATCGAATGCACCCTTTTTGCTCGCTTCAACAGCGGTTTCAACAGTGCCATGGCCCGAAATCATGATGAAAGGAAGGTCTGGTTTTAAAGCAAGTGCCTGTTCTAGCACCTCCATACCATCCATTTTATTCATTTTAATATCGCATAAGACTAGATCAAAATTGTTTCTTTTGATGAGTTCTAATCCATCTATTCCATTATCTATATCTTCTACATCGTAACTCTCGTATTCTAGTATTTCCCTAAGCGTGCTTCTTATTGCCCGCTCGTCATCGATAATTAACAGTTTTGCCATTCGCTCTTACTTTTTAATTAATTTGCTGCTAATATAATGTATAGTTTTCAATACAACGATAAAAGAAGAGGAATTGAAAAAAAATGTAAGCCTATAAGCCGGGTTCTGTGTCTGATTACTCAGAATTCTATCATTAATCTAATATAAATGTCGCCATTTATCTTTAACGACCTACCCACTAACATCGGACGAGCAGCCCTACATGCGTTAGCCTATTTGGTCTTTCAACTCCCGGGGTTTACCAAAATCCCAATCACTTGGGAAGCTCGTGAGCTCTTACCTCACGTTTTCACCCTTACCTAATTTACACCAGGTGGTTTATTTTCTGTAGCACTTTCCGTAATTCAGGTTTTCATTCCTAAATCCCTTCCCGTTAGGAAGCGAGATGCTCTGCGTTGCCCGGACTTTCCTCCTCAATCCTAAGATTGCGGCGATAGAATGGCTTACATTTTTTACAAAGATAAGGAATTAGTAATGACTTACGAAGTTTCCTGAGCGCTTTCCTAAGCCAACTTCGTAAGTCGATTTACTTACATAAACTTAAGTCTTTCGAAACCTGCTCATAGGTATATATCCCTTGTTTATTACCAAATGAGTTGGTGATATAGACTGTTACCTGCGCAATATCAATGGTTGCTAAATTAAAACTGGGCATTTTGCCGTCGTATTTTTTACCATGGATAACAACCCCCTTATTGCTTCCATTCTTAATGATGCAAGCCAGTTCGGCTTTATTAGTTTTTAAAAATACCGAATCAGTAAGGGGAGGTGCCAATTCTCCCAAGCCTTCACCATTTGTACCGTGACAATTTTGGCAATGCGCCATATAGAGGTCTTTACCGTTGCTCATGTATTTGGCATATTCTATTTCCTCGGCACTCTGGCAAGAATAGATCATGCTGCACAAGAACAAAATAAAAATACCCGATAAAAAATAACTGCGCATCTTATTGTTCCTTTAATAAAATAGCAACATCTTTTTTAAGTTGCGCTACCTGTTCGGTATTGGTACCATCGTAAGTGCCTCTTATTTTTTTACCTTTATCCACTAACACGAGCCAACCTTGGTGGATATAACCATCTCTAGCAGTGCTATCTTCACCAACTACGGTTAAATAACTTTGTTCAGCTAGGTGATAAATACTTTCCTTAGGGCCATAAACAAATTGCCATTTTTTATCGTCCACCCCCAGTTTATGCGCATATTTTTTTAATACAGATGGCTTATCATATTTAAAATCAATTGTATGCGATAAAAACATTACTGTTGGGTTGTCTTTATATTCATCATATACCATTTTTAAATTTCTGTGCATTACAGGGCATATAGTAGAGCAAGAAGTAAAAAAGAAATCAGCAATATAAATTTTATCTTTAAAAGTATCTTGCGTAATAATAACGCTATCTTGATTTAAAAAGCCGAATGCCGGAATAGTTTGGTAAATTGTATCCACTACTTCCTTACCATTTACATCCTTCGTAATTTTAGCTTCTCGCTCGCCATATATAGGTAGCTTTTTGTTATTATTGCAAGCTATAAAACTGATAGATAAAACTAGTAGGATAGCAAGCGTAGCTGTGATTTTAAATTTGACCATGATGATTGAATTTGTTAGATACCGTTATTCGCAAAACTAGTGATTGAGATCAATTTAAAGGCAAAAATTGCAGGTTAATTTTTTTTTCTAACAATGATATGATGATAAAGAAGTGTGTGCTAGGTTTTCTTTTACTGATAAGCTATATAATTACCGCTAAAGCTCAGGTTTTAACACAAAAAATCAATGCTAATTGGCAGTTCAAACAGCAAGATAAAGTTCAATGGCATTCGGCAAAGGTACCTGGCGAAGTGCATGTTGATTTGCTGGCCAACAAGTTAATTTCAGACCCATTTTACCGTGATAATGAAAAGAGTTTACAGTGGATAGAAAAGGAAAATTGGGAGTATCAAACCACTTTTAATGTGAGTAGCGAAATATTGAACAAAAAAAGCATTAACCTAGTGTTTGATGGCCTAGATACTTACGCCGATATTTATGTAAACGGGCAATTGTTGCTTAAAACAGCTAATATGTTTCGCCAATGGCAGGTTGATTTAAAAAACATCGTAAAAGCCAAAGGAAATACTTTATTTATCAGATTTTATTCGGCCCAAAACAAAGTTGATTCACTAGCCAAAGCTAATTTACCCTTTATTATACCAGACAACCCTCGCGCTTATGCCCGTAAGGCACAATTTCATTTTGGTTGGGACTGGGGCCCTAAATTTACCACTGCGGGAATTTGGAAAGAAGTAAGGATTGAAGCCTATAACGTTAAACCTGTGGAAAAACCTTTTGTTGGGCCGGTAAAAGTAGAGTTGGTGCAAAAACCCGATCAAGATGGCGCATCATTCTATTTTAACATTGAGGGCAAACCAGTTTACATGAAAGGCGCCAATTATATTCCATCAGATGCTTTTGTAACCCGAATGAAAAAAGCAGATTATCGGAAAATGTTAATGATGGCTAAAGATGCCAACATGAACATGTTGCGTGTTTGGGGCGGTGGGATTTATGAAAGCGATGATTTTTATGATTTATGTGATTCATTAGGGATATATGTATGGCAAGATTTTATGTTTGCTGGCGCCATGATTCCTGGTGACAAAGCTTTTTTTGACAATGTGAGAGAAGAAGTTAAGTATCAAGTAAAAAGATTGCGTCACCATAAAAGCATTGTATTGTGGTGCGGTAACAATGAAGTAGATGAAGCATGGAACCGTTGGGGATGGCAAACCCAGTTTAAAATTAACGCACAAGATTCGATCAAATTATGGAGTGACTACAAACGGATGTTTAGGGATAGTATACCTAAATGGGTAAAAGAAGTTGATCCAAGTAGGCCTTACATCAGTTCGTCGCCCAAATTAGGTTGGGGCGTTAAAGAAAGTATTAAAGAAGGCGATAGTCATTATTGGGGAGTTTGGTGGGGAGGCGAAGATTTTGAAGTGTTCGAGCAAAAAACCGGTCGCTTTGTAAGTGAGTATGGCATGCAGGCCATGCCGAATTATACAAGTGTTTTAAAATATACCAATCCAGAAGATAGAAATCTATTTTCTGATGTACTTAAAGCTCATCAAAAAGCCGGAAATGGCTTTACCAAGTTAGCGGGTTATTTGAATAATTATATGCTCGATTCAACTAAAATCAATAAGCTTTCTGTGGAGGATTATACCTATTTAACCCAATGTGTGCAGTATTATGGCTTTAAAAACATGATCTTAATTCATCAAGCCAAAGCGCCCTATAACATGGGCACGCTGCTTTGGCAGTTGAACGATTGTTGGCCCGTTGCAAGCTGGAGTATTACCGATTATTACGATCGTGCACCTAAGGCAGCTTGGTATGCGGTAAAAGCAGCCTATAGCGCACATCCCCCTCAAAGGGATAGGGTGAGACCAAAAGATTTAAAGCTCAGCAAACCTCACATCACTTATACCTTAAAAGGCAATCAGCTTACGCTAAAATCATCGGCCTTTGCCAAATATGTATTTGTTGATATTGCCGGCTATAAAGGTAAATTGAGCGATAACTATTTTGATTTGGAGGCAGGAAAAGCAAAGGTGATTACTATTGAAGGAAAGTTAGTAAAACCTGTTGTGAAGGTCAAATCACTTTGGGACGTGATTGGTTTGAAATAAGGTAGTTAAAAAGGTTCGGATAATGCTCACGAGTGCTTCGGGCAACCTAGGTACCTGCTCCGTGACAGCTTATTATCAGTGCCGTGATGTATTCGAGTGTTCTTCGACTCCGCTTCGGCTGGCGACGGCAATCTGTCGAAGAAATGTCGAAGCTGTCTCGAATGTGTCTCCTAGCTGGCACGAAGCTGATACGAATACGAGTCGGAAGCGACTCGAAGCCCAGTCGAAAGCGAGTCGAAGCGGAGTCGAAGAAAAGGATACTTTTCTCGAAGGTTTTCCGAAGCGGAGTCGAAGATGAGCATGCTATTGTCGAAGGAATACACATATTTGCCGAAGCCTAGTCGAACAAGAATATGTTTTTCCCGAACAAAAAGTAGAAAAATACGTTTTCAAGACAGCTGGGTGAAGAAAACATGCTTTTTCCCGAACAAACGAAAGTTAACTTTGCAAGTCGGCCATGATTGCTTTTACCTTTTCGGCTAATTTTATTTCTGTTGCTTTAAACTCAGCAGCTGTTGCCAAAGGGGTGTTTACACTGCAATAGAACTTAATTTTCGGCTCTGTACCACTTGGACGCGCAGAAATAATACTGCCATCGGCTGTGATAAACTGTAAAACATCCGATTTAGGGAAGCCTAATTCTTTACTGGTACCTGCTTTGATAGCTGTTTCTTTGTTTAGCTCGTAATCTTTTAAGGTAACTACGGCAGAGCCCCCTAAAGTAGCAGGAGGGTTATTTCTGAATCGCTCCATCATAGCTTTGATTTCTTCAGCACCTGTTTTCCCTTTTTTAGTGATGGAAACCAAGTCTTCTTTATACATGCCATAATCAACATACATGTTAATCATCGCTTCGTACAAGCTGCTACCTTTGTCTTTATAAAAAGCTGTCATTTCGGCTATAAACGCACATGAAATCACGGCATCTTTATCGCGTACCAATTCTCCAACAGAATAGCCATAGCTTTCTTCGCCACCGGCAATAAAGGTTTTTTCACCTTGTAGTTTGGTGATTAGCTGGCCAATCCATTTAAAGCCCGTTAAAGTATTGAAATATTCAACATTTTTAGCGTCACAAATAGCCTTAATTAAACTCGTGGTAACGATAGTTGATACTACATATTCTTTACCTGTTAGTTTACCTTTTTCTTCCCAAGCACTTAAGATGTAGTTAATTAATAGACTTCCGGTTTGATTTCCGTTCAATAGCACAAATTCTCCGTCGGTATTTTTAACTGCGATACCCACTCGATCTGCATCAGGGTCGGTAGCTAAGACCAAATCAGCATCAACTTCTTCGGCTTTTTTTAGCGCCAATGTTAGCGCTTCTTTTTCTTCTGGGTTTGGATAAACAACTGTAGGGAAATTGCCATCAGGTTTACTTTGTTCCTCTACAATGGTTACATTGGTAAAGCCAAAGTTAGCCAGCGCTTGTGGAACTAGTGTAATACCAGTACCGTGTATTGGGGAATAAACAATCTTTAAATCCTTTTGGCGTGCAATGGCATCAGGAGATACAGATAATTCGGTTATTTTAGTTAAGTATAATTGATCTATTTCTTCGCCAATTAACTCAATGTTACTTTCTATAGCGTTAAATTTAACCTCGTCGATACTTTTAATCGCAGCAACTTCATCCATTACCAATTGATCGTCTGGTGATGTAAACTGACCTCCATCTTCTCCATAAGCTTTATAACCATTGTATTCTTTCGGATTATGGGATGCAGTTAGCATTACGCCACTTTTACAACCAAGTGTACGTACTGCAAAAGAAAGCTCAGGTGTTGGTCGGAGGGCAGCAAAGAAGTACACATGAATGCCATTTGCAGAAAAAACATCTGCAGTGATTTTGGCGAAAACGTCTGAGTTGTTTCTGCTATCATGCGCAATCGCTACGCTAATTTTTTGTCCAGCATATTTTTTTAACAGGTAATTGGCCAAACCTTGTGTCGCTGTTCCAATTGTATATTTGTTTATTCTGTTGGATCCAACTCCCATTATTCCACGTAAACCACCGGTTCCGAATTCCAAATTCCGATAAAAACTATCTGTTAGTTCGGTTGATGCTTCCTGATCTAATAAATGTTGAATGGTAGACTTGGTGTCGGCATCATAATTACCTGTTAACCACTGATTAATTGTTGACGATATATTTTGATCTAATTGCATACCCTTTTTTTTGATGGAGAATTTTATTTCGCCTGTTTAGCTAAAAATGACGGGGTTTTTGTTAATTTTGCCCCCCATTGCAAGTATAAAGATAAAATAGCTATTCTTAAATCAAAAATGAAACCTTTTTAATTTTACATGAACAAATTAACTAGCTAAAATTAAAAAAGCTTCATTACCGATAAAAAAAATGTTAACTGAATGAAAATATTAAAATTTGGAGGCACTTCTGTAGGTAGTCCTGAGCGTATGAAAAAATTGTTGGATATTATCAATCCAGCCGAAGAACAAATTGTTGTCTTATCAGCTGTGTCTGGTACTACCAATAGTTTAGTAGAAATTTCATCGAAGCTACTCAAGGAGGAAAAACAGGAGGCTTTAAATTTAATAGCAGCATTGCAAGCTAAATACAACGAATTTGTGATCGAATTACTTCCAGAAGGTGATTTTAGGTCGCAAGGACAAGAAGTTGTTGATTACCACTTTGGGTTTTTAGCTAATTTAGCCAACGATCTTTTTACTGCTGTAGAAGACAAGGTTGTTTTAGCGCAAGGGGAGTTATTATCTACTACTTTATATCATATTTATTTGAAATCTATCGGTGTGGCATCAGTGCTTTTACCTGCTTTGGATTTTATGAAAATTGACGAAGATAATGAGCCCGATGTTCCTTTTACAACGGCTAATTTGATGCCAATATTAGCTAAGCATAAAGGAGTAAACCTATTTATAACACAAGGGTTTATATGCAGGAACAGTTTTGGAGAAGTTGATAATTTACGCCGTGGAGGAAGTGATTATACTGCCTCTTTATTGGGTGCAGCAATTTTAGCAGAAGAAGTTCAAATTTGGACAGATATAGACGGCATGCACAACAATGACCCGAGGATAGTGAAAGGTACAAAGCCTATTTCTCATTTATCATTTGATGAAGCTGCGGAATTAGCCTATTTCGGAGCGAAAATCCTTCATCCACAATCAGTATTCCCTGCGCAGAAGTATAAAATCCCAGTTCGTTTGTTAAATACAATGGAGCCTAAAGCTGCTGGAACATTAATTAGTACAGAAAGTGAAAAGGGAAAGATCAAGTCTATTGCAGCAAAAGATGGAATTACGGCTATTAAAATCCAATCCAGCCGTATGTTATTGGCTTATGGATTTTTACGTCGCATTTTCGAGATTTTTGAAAGATATAAAACGCCAATTGATATGATCACAACTTCTGAAGTTGCCGTGTCATTAACCATTGATTTTACAGACAATTTGAGTGATATTGTAAAAGAGCTCGATTCATTCGGAACGGTAGATATTGATACAAACCAAAGTATTGTTTGTGTTGTTGGCGATTTCGGAGCTGAAAAACATGGCTACGCTGCTAGGGTTTTAGATTCGATTAAGCATATTCCGGTGAGGATGATTTCTTATGGAGGAAGTGCCTACAATATTTCGATGTTGATTAATACGAAAGATAAAACTGAAGCTTTAAGAAGCTTACATAATCGTATTTTTGAATAATCATTATTTAAAATAGAAGAAAAGAAATAATATAAATATAGCAAGGACGATGAAGAATCTAATTCTTCGTTCGAATTCTCTTCGAGTAATGGCTTGTCGCCTATAATCAAGGTAATTTCCTATATAGACTATTAGTAAAAAGACAACGAAAATTATAACTAGAAATTTCAAATTTTATGTTTTCCGATAAAGATATAGCACATTTCTCTAAATTAGAAACTCCTTTCTATTATTATGATCTTAATTTGCTTGAACAAACATTAAACGCTTGTTCTGATGCTGCTAAAGTGCATCAATTTCATGTACATTATGCAATGAAGGCAAATTTTAATGAGATGGTGTTGAATAAGATTAAGGCGGTTGGTTTTGGTGCTGATTGTGTAAGTGGGGGTGAGGTAGACAAGGCTATAGCGATCGGTTTTGCGAAGAGTCAAGTTGTATTTGCAGGTGTTGGGAAATCGGATAAGGAAATAATCGATGCCTTGGAGAATGATATTTTCTGTTTCAATGTTGAATCTTTGCAAGAACTTGAAGTTATCAATGAATTAGCTGCGGCAAGGCAAAAAATTGCTAAAGTAGCGATTAGGATCAACCCAAATGTTGATGCACATACCCATGCTAATATCACAACGGGCTTAGATGAAAATAAGTTTGGAATTAATTCTTGGGATATGCCAGCCTGCGCTGCTCTTTTAAAAAGCTCAGCGAATTTAGAATTTCTAGGTATCCATTTCCATATCGGTTCTCAGATTACGAATTTGGACGTGTATAAGAACCTTTGTAACCGTGTCAATAAATTTGCCGCTTGGTTCGAAGATCATGGCTTTACGGTAAAGGTTTTAAATGTTGGCGGTGGTTTAGGGATCGATTATCATCATCCAAACCAGCAAATTCCAGATTTTAGTGCATATTTTAAGATTTTTGCCGACTTTTTAGAGGTAAAACC
>DATJDT010000258.1:0-4085 GCA_035497275.1 Pedobacter sp. | reverse complement strand
AGCAGGGCACGATAATCATCGTATCGAATTTTGCAGAACCAGAAGCAAAAGGCGCATTGAAATCCATTTTCGCATAAAAAGTAAAAGGATACTGATCATAATGCTCATTTCCAAGCTCAAAACGCCATACTTCTTTGGCATTATCAGACATCACTACGCCCACTTGATCAATTTGATATGAAAGTTTGACTAAGCTATCTAGCACAAGCTTAGCATAAATAGCACCGCTTGCTCCAGTAACAGCAACAATTATTTTTTTCTTTTTCTGCATGGTCTAGGCAAAGATACAATTTAGCAAGGTTGTTAAGCTTGTAATTTTAAAATCCTGCCATAAAAAAGGGCCAGAAACAAGTTTCTGACCCTACATCTACCTATGAAAAACATACCCCCGAAAGGGTAAGCTCAAATATAACTCTTTTTATAAATAAAAGAAAGTTTAAACATACTTTTTTTTAAACTTTAATTTAATAGTATTCCATCAAATTAAAAGTGTACCAAATTGCTTCTTTTCTCGAGTTAAAATAAATACTTGGTACTTAAAAAATTCGAACTTTGACTATCAATTATTTCATTTAAAAGATGTTTATTGCTATCATTAAGTTTCGTGGCAACTAAAGACCTGATAGAGAATGAACGTAATGCGTCTACAACAGACAAGGTTCCTTCGGCACTGTCTTTCCTTCCGGTAAAAGGGAACACATCTGGGCCACGTTGACATTGACAATTAATATTTACACGGCTAACTTGATTAACCAATGGATCTATTAACGCCGCAATTTCATCCTCATCATTGCTAAAAATACTTACTTGCTGTCCGTGAGTTGATTCAATTAAATAGGTTATTGTTTCTTCCAAATCATCAAATGGTACAACTGGAACTACCGGTCCAAATTGCTCTTCGGTATAAAGTTTCATCTGTGCATTAACTGGGTAAACAATTGCCGGAAAAACAAATGATTCGTTTGTAGCGCCCCCATTTTCGTTCACGATTTTTGCTCCTTTAGCTATTGCATCAGCTAAACACTCCTTTAAATAAGCAGGTTTATGAGGTTCAGGTAATGGTGTTAAAGAAACTCCATTTACCCAAGGCATTCCAAATTTTAACTTGCTAACGGCTTCAGACAACTGCGCCAAAAATTCATCAGCCAAACTCCTGTGAACAAAAATAATCTTTAATGCTGTACATCGCTGACCATTAAATGATAGAGATCCTAATACAGTTTCTTGAACAGCGAGCTTTAGATCGGCCTTAGCTGTAATAATGGCTGCATTTTTGGCATCTAAGCCTAAAATAGCACGTAAACGATTTACCTTAGGGTGCATTTTTTTTAACTCATTAGCAACTTTGCTCGAGCCAATTAAGGTTAGGACATTAATCTTTCCCGATTCCATTAACCCTGGAATAATTTTATTCCCCCTTCCATAAATGGTATTGACTACCCCTTTTGGAAAGCAGTTTTTAAATGCCGCTAATAATGGATAAAACAATAAAGTACCATGCTTAGGTGGTTTAAACAAAATCGTATTGCCCATAATTAAAGCAGGGATCAGGGTGGTAAAAGTTTCGTTTAAAGGATAGTTAAATGGCCCCATACATAAGACTACGCCAAGTGGGGAGCGACGGATTTGCGCAATAATTCCTTGTTCGATGGTAAAACCAGCCGACTGGCGATCTAGGTCTTTTAAGGCATCTATAGTAGCTTGAATATATTCTATGGTACGGTCAAATTCTTTTGTTGAATCGGCAAAGGTTTTCCCAATTTCCCACATGATCAGCTTTACAACTTCTTGCTTTTTCTCGATAATCTCATGTGTAAATTTTTCAACTCTTTCAATTCGTTGCGCAACGCTCATGGTTGGCCATTCGCCCCTACCGTTATTGTAAGCGGCAACAGCTGCATCCAAGGCTGCATTTGCCTCTTCCTTATCGCAAAGTGGATAAGTACCGATAATCTTCCTTTGTAAGCCACTAGCTGTTTGAATGCAAATTGGAGAAAGCACCGTGTGCACATCGCCATTCCATGGCAACATTTCACCATTAGATAAGTATTCTCTCTGGTTTACTTCTTCTACTAATTTAAAGTCAGTAGGAATCTGCTCTTCCGTTAAAAAGAGTTCATTTAATTCTTCTCGAAAACTCATAATTATAAATCTGTAATCTTTTTATATTTTGGAACCAATGACTTCATGACTCCCCAAGCAATTAAATAGGCTACTGCGCAAAATGCAAACATGATGGTATAAGCAACGGTCATGTTCGATTGTACCAATGGTTTTTGAATTTCCAAAAGCTGGGTAAAGAGTGTTGTGTCTACCGCTTTTAACTTATCAGCTACCTCAACAGGAACTTTACTCAAAGCCATCACATTCAAATTAACCTTAT
This sequence comes from Pedobacter sp., assembly GCA_035497275.1. Taxonomy (GTDB): domain Bacteria; phylum Bacteroidota; class Bacteroidia; order Sphingobacteriales; family Sphingobacteriaceae; genus Pedobacter. Next base: position 1,702 of record DATJDT010000258.1, on the reverse strand, counting down.
CACCATATTTACTGGCCAAATCCAATGAAGTAATCTGATTAACAAAAGCGCTATTCCCCATTTCATTAAACTTGGCAAATGACTCTGAAATTCCTTTATGTGCATAGCTATCAAATATCCAACCGCCAACTTTAGTAACCAGCACACCACCAATTCCGCCAGCCATGCCGCCTATCCCCACAACAGAACCAATTGCTCTTTTTGGAAACATATCAGACACGGTGGTAAAAATATTTGCCGACCAGGCTTGGTGAGCGGAGGTACCAATACCAATGAAAATAACGGGTACCCAGAACGAATAATGACCCAGTGGCTGTGCCAATAAAACGATCAAAGGAAACAAGGCAATAGTAAGCATGGCCTTCATTCGAGCATCGTATACCCCATAGCCTTTATTTACAAAATACTTAGGAAACCAGCCACCGCCTATACTTCCAACCATAGTCATACTATAAAGCAAAGCTAATGGAAGTACAATATCCGACCCAGTCATACCATATTGATCCTTCAAGTAACCTGGCAACCAAAACAAGAAAAACCACCAAACACCATCCGTCATGAACTTGCCGAAGGTAAAGGCCCAGGTTTGTTTATAAGTTAATAGCTTAAACCATGATACTTTGTCAACATTTGCCTTATCGGCAACCTCATCTTCATCGCTATTGATGTAAGCCAATTCTCCGGCCGATAATCTCTTTTGTTTTTCTGGCGACTCATAAAAAAACAACCAAAAGAATAACCATAAAAAGCCAATTGCCCCAACTAATTCAAATGCTTTTTCCCAACCCCAATGTTCGGCAATCCAAGGCACAGAAAGAGGAGCTAAAACTGCTCCAACATTCGCTCCCGAATTGAAGATACCCGTAGCTAAGGAACGTTCCTTTTTTGGATGATATTCTGCCGTTGCTTTAATAGCCGCAGGGAAATTCCCTGCTTCTCCAACTGCCAAAACCGCTCTAGAAAACATAAAACCAAGTATAGAAACAGGTAAAGCCGCAATACCAAAGGTTGTTAAAACGGATGCAATACCTGTACCAATCGAAATAGAATAGGCATGGATGATGGCACCGATAGACCAAATTACAATGGCAATCCCGTATCCCCATTTTGTCCCTAACTTATCTACAAAACGGCCAGCAAAAAGCATAGCAATTGCATAGGTGAACTGAAAAACTGCTGCAATATCTGCATAATCACTATTAGACCACCCGAACTGCTCTTCTAACACGGGCTTCAATAAGCTTAAAACTTGTCTATCTAAATAGTTTACTGTTGTGGCAAAAAACAAGAGGGCACAAATGGTCCACCTATAATTTCCAATTTTGGCTTGGTTCATATTTTTTTGGTTTTTTGGTTGTTGGTTGTTCGTTGTTTGGTTTTTTGGTTGTTTCGTTATTGGTTGTTTGGTTGTTGGTTAGAAGGGTTTTACTTTTTTAATAATTGCTAAAGCTTCCGTAGTTAGTGAAAGCAAAGTTTGATGATCTTTGTTGGCTAATATCTCCTTGCTTACCAATTTGCTTCCCAAGCCAACGGCACATACACCTGCTTTAAACCAGGTATCGATGTTATTTTCGTCAATTTCTACACCACCTGTTGGCACGAAAAGCTGTCCTTGAAAAAGTTCCTTAATGGATGACAAATAAGCTGGGCCTAAAATGTTGGCAGGAAATAACTTGATAATTCCTGCGCCAAATTGATGGGC
>DATJDT010000257.1:0-11065 GCA_035497275.1 Pedobacter sp. | reverse complement strand
ATTGCCCCAATATCCAGCACTTAAAGTAAGCTGTCTTTTAAGGTCACTTTTAAATTCTTTTGAAATGTTTCCATTACTGTGGAACTGCCAAAGACCATCTTGATTAATCGGCGTGCTAACTTGTATACCAGTACTTTCATCAATTGACCTTGCCATAATTACCCCGTCATTTTGCACGCTTCCACCAAGGTAAACATTGTAGTTTAAGGTACGCTTAGTATCATACTTATAAATATTTAAATTAACCTGATGTGTTTTTGATGGCCGTAGGTTCGGATTTCCGTTTTGTACATATAATGGATTGGTATTATTGGATACTGGCTGAATATATCGAACATCGGGCTCCCTAAAAGACGGCGAATAACTAGCGTTTAAACTTTTATAACGAATGGTAAGTTGAGGAGCAAAAAAAGTATAATGCTGTTCAAAATTTTGGTAGTTTGTAAACTTATTTTTTAGGTCAATTGTATTAAAAACAAAACCAGGCTGTATATTAAAATCGTTGTTTATTTTCCATCTAACACTGGCTCTATTGTTAGTTTTATAGCCGCTTTGCATGACAGTTTCTGTAAAATTTGGCACAGCGATATCGTAAGCTTGGTTATTCGGGTTTTTTATAAATGTAGCCAATGCATTCTCATTATCAAGGTAATTGCTGTTAGTTGCTATATTTAGGGTTAACGCTTTACTAATTGGCTCACTATAATTAGCATTTAAATTGATGTTAAAGTTATCAATATTGTTATCTCGTAACTGATCTAGCGAGTTCGTAGAAATGGGATTATAAAAGTTGTTAAGCACTAAATTATAATTGTCTGTTAAATTATCTCTCTTCGAAATGTTTGCGGTAATATTTAAGCTCCTACCAGCTTTTTTAAAGTCTTTCCAAAGATTAGTAGAAACATTGTATTCAGTAGTATTCCCTTTTACATAGGAAGCATTTGTGCCATCGTTTACTAAATCTCTAGCTGTATTTAAAGTAGTAGTTTGTAAATTCCCAGTATTTCTGATGGGCATAATGGAAACATTAGGCTCAATTGTAATTTTGGTTAAGCTATCAATTTTAGATTCTATTCGCGCCCCAAAGTTATGGCTATAGCTACGGCTAACTTGACTGGAAACGGTATTAGTGAATAACAGATTAGACCCTAAAGTTTGTTCAATATCTGTGAACTGTTCTAAAAAATTCTTGCTATAACCCATAAAGTACTTGCCATTAATTTTCGTACCACCCTTGGTTAATGTGTTAAAATTTGCCCCAGTTCCCGCCGATTTTTGAACACCACCATTCATTGCGCCTCCAAATGATATTCCGTTAAGGCTAAAACCTCCATCAGTATTGATAGACATCGAATTGACCCCAGACCTAGACATCCCTCCAATTCGCATAATATCGCCAATGCTAAAACCGGGCTTATTTGCATTATTGCTATAGCCCAAAACACTTACTTGCGTTGTATCTTTAAAAAAGTTCATAATCCCCCCAACTTCAAATAATTCTTTTGTGCCTCCGCCAGCATATAGTTTACCAAAAGCGCCACTTTTGATAGCTTTTTTTAATTTTAGATTTATCACTTGGGGAATATTGCCAGCAACAATGTCAGGATCGCGACGTTTCGCTTCTACATCGTCAGAAACTTGAATTCTATCGATAATATTAGCCGGCAAATTTTTAGTAGCAATTTGCTGATCACCACCAAAAAACTCCTTACCATCAACCAGAATCTTACTTACCGTTTTACCGTTTACCTGGATAGAACCATCCGAGGCAATTTCAACACCAGGCAGTTTTTTCAACAGATCTTCCACTACGGCACTGGGTAATGTTTTAAATGACTCAGCATTAAATTCAATCGTGTCCTTGCGAACAATTATAGGTGGTCGTTCTGCCACTATTTCTACTTCATTCAAGTTATTGGTAGCAGATGTCAATAGTAGCTTCCCTAAATTTATTTCTGGTGAGGCCGAGTTTAACAAAACTTCTTTGCGTAATACTTTATACTGCCATGCATTGATTACAAGTTGATAATTCACATTTAACTGAAGGTTTGATATTTTAAACACTCCTTTATCATCTGATAATTTATAAGTGCTTAATACAGAATCCCCTACTTTAAAAACAGAGATTGTAGCATAGTTTAAAGTGCGCTTTTGATCGGCACTGTCTAATAAAACACCGGTAATGGTTCCTTTTTGGGCAAATAATGTGTTAATAGATAAAGTTAAAAAGAGGGCAAGTAATACTTTTCTCATAAATAAGTGATAACGTGTACATAACTAAATTACATACAGCAGACGCACGAACCTTTAAAATGTGACAAAGTGCCACAGAAATGTGACGAACTTAGCTCAATTACAAGAGAATTTTATTGCTCACCTCTCTATCGATAGTAATATAGCCCGGGTATTTCACTAAATTATTCCCTACTCTGATAGAAGGTTTAATTTTGATAGTTACTAAACCCACTTCAGTTACTCCATTGGATGCACTTGATAAAAATTTACCGATATCATCAAGGGTCTTACTATTGCTTAGAAATTGGTAAATATTGACATTTAATTGAACTGGAACTTGTACTTTTTGCCCAGCATTTATGTCAAATGCTTGATCTACCATACCTTTTGCTATTTCTTGCCTATTAATTAAAATAATATAATCGAAGTTATTAATCGCAGCTGTTTTGGTTGATGGATTAGTAATTTCTACATTTAAGTTTGCCCTTAAAGGAATATCCTTCCTCAAAAAACCTAATGCCAATGATGGAAGATTGGCGAGATTGATGGTTTGTTGATCTATTATTTTTTTAATGTCTGTACCAGCAACCGTTATATTATTTGCGCTAATAAATTTATACTCACATTCTTCTAATGCTTTGATCTGTTGTGCTTGTTTATTAATACCACAACTTGATAAAATGATTGTTACAAGGCTATATAAAATTATTCTGTTCATAAGATAATAACGTAAAAATGAAAGCTAAGGTACATCTTGTTTGGTTAATTGGCTAACCACGCTCAACAATTAACCAATTAATCCAAATTTTCTTTATTTTAGACCGACTAAATAAACTTATGAACCTTAGAACATACCTCACTGCGATTTGCATTTGTTTACCAATCCTGTTAAACGCGCAAATGCAACAAATGAATGCAGGCGAAATTGCGGCTGGTCTTGAAAAATTAAGCGTCAAAGGTAGCGCACTTTATATTGCAGCACATCCAGATGATGAAAATACGAGGCTATTAGCTTATTTAGCTAAAGAAATGAAGGTTAGAACGGGATATTTGTCTCTAACCAGGGGAGATGGAGGTCAAAATTTAATTGGCAATGAACAAGCAGAATTATTAGGGTTAATAAGAACACAAGAATTATTGGCTGCGCGTAGAACTGATGGAGCCGAACAGTTTTTTACCAGGGCCAATGATTTTGGTTTCTCCAAAACAGCTGATGAAAGCTTCAAAATTTGGGGGAAAGAGCAAATACTCGCTGATGTAGTATGGGTTATCAGAAATTTTAAACCAGATGTAATTATTACCCGCTTTCCTGAAGATTCGAGAGCTGGCCACGGCCATCACGCAGGCTCTGCAATTTTAGCTAAAGAAGCTTTTTATGCAGCTGCAGATCCTAAACGTTTTCCAGAGCAACTTAAGTATGTAAAAGTTTGGCAAGCCAAAAGAATAGTTTGGAACACCTTTAATTTTGGAGGCACAAATACAACTGCTGCTGATCAATTGAAAATAGATGTTGGTTTATTCAATCCTGCTTTAGGGAAAAGCTATGGTGAAATAGCGGCCATCAGCAGAACCAATCATAAAAGTCAGGGCTTTGGCTCTAGCCTACAACGAGGTGAATCATTCGAATATTTTAGTCCCGTTGCTGGCGAAGCTGCAAAGACAAGTCTTTTTGATGGGGTGGACACTAAATTTACGGATGATGGGAATATAAACTTGCAGCAAACTTTGGCAAAAATAAATAGCCAAGGGAACAATCCTTCTGCTGCCCTTCGAGAGCTTTTAGAGCTTAAGGCTCGAACAAAAAACAAAGTTTTTAACCATCAATTATTAGATGAATTAATTTTAGCATGCGCGGGTATTTGGGTTGAAGCAAATACGCCAGAAAACATGTATGCTATTGGTGATTCTATTCCCATTAAAATCCAGGCCATTGTAAGGGCAAAAACAGATTTCCCCTTAAGAGTCTCTTTAGATATAAACCATCAAAAAACAATAGAACTTGAAACCAATAGGCAAAGTACAGCAGACTATAAAATTGTAGCAACTGAAGCCGATTGGACCCAACCTTATTGGCTTAGAAAAGATCATCCCATTGGGCAGTTCCACATCGCGGATCAAACCCTTGTCGGCAATCCAGAAAACCCTAATCAACTAAGCGTGAAACTTCAGATAGTGATAAATGAGCAGACTTTTGAAATAAATAGCCCTATTGTTTATAAATCTACAGATCCGATTAAGGGAGAAAAGTACCAGCCTTTAGTTATTGCCCCAAAAGTTACTGCCACATTAAGTGAGAAGGCCTATATCTTTAATGGTAATACGCCGAAAACCATCAGCGTGGTGCTGAAAAACTTTGGTAATTTGAGCAGTGGCTTTGTCAGTCCACAACTGCCTAAAGGATGGAAAAGTAACCCTGAGAAAATAGCTTTTAATTTAGCAAGAAAAGGCGATGAACAAACTATCTCTTTTAGCATCACGCCAAGTAATGACGCGCAACGTGGCAATTTAACCATCCAGGTAAATACAAATGGTGTGGTAAATGATCGCGGTTTAAAGGTTATTAGCTATGATCATATCCCCAACATTACCATTTTTCCTCAAGCTACGGCAAACATAGAAAAATTCGACTTAAAAATTGTCGGTAAACGTATCGCTTATATAGATGGGGCGGGCGACTTAGTAGCTGATGCACTTAAGCAAATTGGTTATGAAGTTACCCATTTAAGTCCAGCGCAAGTAATGGCCAACGACCTTTCCATGTATGATGCGATTGTTACTGGAGTTCGTCTATATAACATCAGTACAGAGGTTAAAAATATACAACCAAAGCTCCTGAGCTATGTAGAAAATGGTGGTACGCTACTCATTCAATATAATGTAAACAACGGTTTAAAAACTCAAAATATTGGCCCTTATCCTTTTAAATTAGCTAATAAAAGAGTAACTGAGGAAGATGCGAAGGTGAATTTCCTTAGCCCACAGCATAGTGCATTAAACTATCCGAACAAAATAAGTGAAAAAGATTTTGAGGGCTGGGTTCAAGAGCGTGGACTTTATTTTGCGACTGACATTGATTCAAAGTATACCACCATTTTAAGTATGAACGACACTGGAGAGCCTGCATCAGATGGATCGATACTTATTGCTGATTATGGCAAGGGTAAATTTGTTTATACATCTTTAGTGTTTTTCAGGGAACTACCTGCAGGCGTACCCGGAGCTTATCGTTTATTTGCTAATTTATTGGCCCCAAAACAACCATAAGATGAATAGTAAACCACCTATAAATGAGCTACCTCCCTTTGTAAAAACCTGGAAGCAATTTTATATCTTACTTGTTCTTTGGCTCATTTTACTGATTGCCATCTTTTATACATTTACTAAGTACTACGAATGAGTAATATAGATTGGTCTGTTTTAATCATTACCCTGCTTACCATTGTAGGTTACGGCGTTTACAAGAGTAGAGGTGCTCAAAGCATGGACTCGTACCTATTAGGGAATCAAAGCATGCCCTGGTATACCGTTTGTCTTTCGGTAATGGCAACACAGGCAAGTGCAATTACTTTTTTATCTGCCCCCGGCTTGGCTTACTCATCGGGCATGAGTTTTGTTCAGTTTTATTTCGGTTTACCACTCGCGATGATTGTACTTTGCGTCACGTTTGTGCCAATTTTTCATCGCCTAAAAGTATATACGGCTTATGAGTATTTAGAACAACGTTTCGACTTAAATACGCGGGCCTTTACAGCTTTTTTGTTTCTTGTTCAAAGAGGTTTATCAACTGGAATTACCATCTATGCTCCATCTATCATCCTATCAACTATCCTTAACATAGACACCGTTTATACGACCCTGTTTATTGGTAGTTTAGTTGTTTTTTATACGATGTATGGTGGCACTAAAGCTGTATCCTATACTCAGCTTTTACAAATGAGTATTATTTTTTGCGGCCTATTTGCCGCCGGAATTATGGTTGTCCATCTTTTACCGGGGGAGGTTGGTTTTACGAAAGCGGTATCGATTGCCGGCAAGATGGGACGTACTAATGCAATTGATTTTAGTTTTGACTGGAACAATCCATACACCGTTTGGAGCGGGTTAATTGGAGGGTTCTTTTTGCAACTTTCTTATTTCGGAACGGATCAAAGCCAAGTAGGTCGTTACCTCACGGGAGCCTCCGTTGGTCAGAGTAGGCTAGGATTATTGATGAATGGATTGGTTAAAATACCCATGCAGTTTTTAATCTTATTGATTGGCGTGCTTGTTTTTACCTTTTACCAATACAATAAAGCACCCTTATTTTTTAATAGCTACGAATTAAATAAACTAGAAAAAAGTCCTTATCAGGCTGAGTTAAAAAAAATAAACGCTAACTATAATGAGGTGTTCGAGCGTAAAAAGCAAGAAGTTATTAAACTAGAAAATGCTTTGGCCTCACAAAATAAAGCCGCAATTGATGAACAGCGTATTGCAGTTAAAAAAGCAGATGAAGATACCAAGTTGATTCGGCTTGATTTAACAAAGCTAATGTTAAAGAATGATGAGAATGCGGCAGTTAACGACAATAACTATATATTTTTAAGTTTTGTAACCGAATATCTTCCAAAGGGATTAATTGGACTACTGATAGCCATAATCTTCTTAGCCTCTATGGGTTCTACTGCCAGTGCATTAAACTCTTTAGCATCAACCAGTGTGGTTGATATCTATAAAAGACTGATGAATAAAGGTGCAAGTGACCACCACTATGTTAAAGCTTCCCGCTGGGCTACTATTATATGGGGTATAGTTTGTTTAATCATGGCTTTATTTACCAGCAAAATTGGCAATCTATTAGAAGCAGTTAATATCTTAGGCTCGTTTATCTATGGAACAATTTTAGGCGTATTTGTAGTGGCATTTTATTTTAAAAATATTGGGGCAAAGGCCGTTTTTATTGCCGCAATTTTAGCGGAAATTATTGTGTGCATTTGTGGGTTCATGCAAGTAGTAGCTTATTTGTGGTTAAATGTAATTGGTTGCCTATTAGTGGTAATTCTATCATTGATTGTGCAAAGGTTTATACGTAAAAAAACCGTTCCAAATATTGAAACGGTTTAATAAGTTAACTCGCTTTAAAACTATTTCTTAGCTTCAGCTAATAACTGCGTATTTAAACGAACATATTCATCATTCTTAATTTCAGTAGCGATGTCAATTCCAGATTGAGCAGTGGTTTGAGCTCCAACTTTATCACCCATCTTTAATTGAACTCTACCTTTCCATAATTTTACCCAAGGTGCTTTTGGGTCGGCTTTTTCAGCTTCATTCATCCAGCTTAATGCTGTTTTTAAATCTTTACCGTTCTCGAAGTAATATTGCGCGGCCTGGAAATAAGGTTTTTTCTCGCCTTTCATTGCAGCATCAATGCTTGCCATTACTTTTTCATCTACAGATGTGCTTAAGTTAACTGAAACAGCCGTTTTCTCCCACATTAGCTGAAGTTGCGCTGTAGTTGGCTTCACATTCGCGAACTGCATTGTAAAAGTTTCCATGCTTTCTTTCATTTCTGTAGGCTTAACTTTAAAGCGAGCAAAATCATCAGCTTCGTTATAAGTATAGGCACCCCATGTTTTTGAAGTCTTACTTAAAATAACGGTCCATTCTGTTTTATTGGGAATAGTGAATAACCCATATTCTCCGGCAGGAATATTTTTGCCTTCAATTGTTACATCATCTGTAAATTTAATAACAGTTGCTGAGTTTGCTCCTGTACGCCAAACTTTATCAAAAGGCTCCAATGCGCCAAATATCTTACGACCCTTCATGCTAGGGCGCGAATAAACTAAGGTAATTTTCCCTAATCCAAAATCCTGAATAATGGTTTGCCCACTACTTGCTTGCGGCATTTTTACACCTTGTGCGTTACTTTCTGTCTGCAAACCCAGTACCACTACCAGCAATACGATCGATCTCATAATTGTTTTCATATTTTCTTATTTAGTTTTTCTCTTTAAAATTAAACATATCTTAGCCAATTTTAACAAATTAGCTGAAGCTGTTTGTCATTAAAAAATCAATTCACGATAAATCTATATTTCAGCTTACATCTTATGATTTACGAAGTTATCTTTGGGTCCATCTAATTAACTTCATATTGGTGGATTTCGAATGAAAATAGAAACAATTAGCATTTTAGGTTGTGGTTGGTATGGCTTGGGCTTAGCAAAAGTCCTTGTGGCAAAAGGCTATACCCTAAAAGGTTCGACAACAAGCGAAGACAAGCTAACGCTTTTAAAGGCAGCTAATATCATCCCTTACCTCATCAACTTTGAAAACGATTTTGCCAGTTATGAGGAAGATTTCTTTAATTGTGATGTTTTAATAATCTGTATTCCACCCAAGCGAGATGCGCAGGCTGACTATCCAAATAAGATTAATAAGATCGCATTAGCAGCGAAAAAAGCCCAAGTAAAACAAGTTATTTTCATCAGTTCTACTGGTATTTTCCAGAACGGAAATTTTATTGTGGATGAAAAAATTATACCTGAACCAACTACCAATGCTGGCCAAGCATTGTTGGCAGCTGAAGAAACCTTAAAACAAGATCTACATTTCACTACAACCATTATCCGCTTTGCAGGGTTAATTGGTCCAAACCGAAATTTAGCAAAGCATTTTGCTGGTAAGGTAGCTATCGCAAACGGGCTCGCTCCAATTAACCTCATACATTTAGTTGATTGCATTGGGATTACGACGGAAATTATTGCACAAAAAGCTTTCGGAAATATTTACCATGGTGTTACACCCGATCATCCGTCGAGAAAAGATTTTTATAGTAAGGCTTGTCTTGCAAGTGGCCTTGAAAAACCAGCGTTTACGAATGAACTTTTAGACTGGAAACAGATAGAAAGCATAAACGTATCCGAAGTTTTAGCTTACGAATACGTTTATGATACTTGGAATAAATATTTTAATGAACTAACTCAATGAACAATTGAGCTAATGAACTGACAAAAATTAAGCTGTTGCAAGTTTGGCAACATTTCTATAAGGATATTCGTTAAAAATATGTCTTCTGGCAAATCTACCTGGTGAGTCTGCATTTACCAATTTGATATAAATTGCTCTAGGTACATCAAAATACTCATAACCACTTCCATCAAAGAAATCGATCCGTAGAATTTGATCCTTAAATTGAAAATCTTGGATATTAGATAAAGTAGTAGTTTGAATATATTCATCTTTAGCATGCTCCAAAGTCTCGGGAGCGATACTTACTAAAAATGTATATGCCTCAATAATTTCTTTACTTTTTATTTCAGCTGCTAATTGGCTTTCAGCACTCTCAGAAAATTTATCTGGATGCCAGTCTTTCATCAAGCTTCTGTAAATACTTTTGATCTCTTTTAATTCTGTAGCCTTTGTAACGCCTAATGTTTTTCTGTAATCTCCAACTTTTTTCATTCTGTTCGCATTTCTTTTTATTTGAAATGAAGCTTTCGTGAGTTAGCTGTTGTTTTTAGCGCCAACCCATTCAGGATTCATTCAATTTTTTTGTAGGTTATTGTTTATGAAATGATTGCAAAAATTTAACGGCAAAACAACAGTGAAACAATTTTTGTGCAAAGGTACTGTTTAATAAACAGAATTGCAAGGTTACCCCATTTATTGAAAATCAGTAACCAGCTCCAAACTATTTGGTGAGGGGTTGTCCTTTAATCCAAAGCGCTATATCCTCAATCAATTTTTCCGAAACATTGGCTGGCGTTTGATATTGTGCTGTTGTTCCCTTTTCAGTCTGAACCGTTAGCAAATGGTTTAATTCAGGATAGAATTTAAGATTTACATTTTTCTTTTTGTTCAATGCCGCATCCCATAAGTTAAAATCCTTTTGCGATACTTGAAAATCGTTCCCACCCTGCACAATAAGTATGCGCTTATTTAGTTTTTTTGCGGTGGCTACTTGATCATAATTATTTAAGTTTATCCAATAAGAAATAGGCAAGCCAATGATTGTAGAATCTGGTTTCATATTACCTTGCTGTGTAAGTCTGCTTCGTTCTATATCGGCAACGATATCGGTTAACTGCTTCTTACCTGCTGCAGTAGTATCCTTCGCAAGGTCGAAAAAATATTTATTCTGTTCAATAATGATATCTGTTAACTTTCTCGCTGGCGCAGCGGCTAGTATAATCCCGTTTAATTCTGGAGCTAGTGTTGCTAATTGCGGAGCCAACATACCCCCTAAACTATGGCCCAATAGATAAATATTTTTCAGGTCAGCGCCTTTGATAGTTTTGGCTAATGCAACAGCCGCAACGGCATCATCAGTAACTTCCTCTTTTACGGTAAATGCTTTACCAAACTGATTAGCATATAACAACGTTCTTTTCACATAGCGGACAGAACCAATTCCTCTGGCAGCCAAACCAATTGCTAAATCTTTAAACGGTTTATTTGCACCAATTGTTTCATCCATATCGCTAGGACCTGAACCGTGAACCAACACAACAATTGGGAATTTCGTTGCGTTCTTTGGCGTAGTTACAATTGTTGCCAATTGACGATCTGCAGGGCCCAAATACACCGACTTTTCTTGGTATTTAGTGGTATCTGCATAACTTGGCAGTACATAAGTGGCCAATTTAGGGGGCATATACAGACCTACCAATTTCTCGGCCTTGTTAAATCCTAAAATAAAGTTTTGATCATCATTCTCAAACTTCCCTTCTACTGTTACCGAAAAATATTCGCCTTGTACCCTACTTCCGGTCGCTTCTAACGATTTAACTTTACCTAACTTCCCTTTTATACTTTCCCAAATCTGTTTCAAATTTTCGGGCGA
>DATJDT010000256.1:0-11307 GCA_035497275.1 Pedobacter sp. | reverse complement strand
AAACAGACGGCATAGGCCACAACACCTTCTTCTCTCCCAATAAAGCCCATGGTTTCGTTGGTAGTTGCTTTAATAGAAATATCGTCGATCGAAATAGCAGTAGCTTCGGCGATATTTTTTTGCATTTGGGGAATATGGGGATTGATTTTTGGTGCTTCCAAACATAGCATCGCATCAATGTTATTAATTTCCCAACCCTTTGCGTGAAGCAATTTCATAGTTTCTTTTAACAAAACCAGGCTACTAATCCCCTTCCATTGTGGATCTGTATTCTTAAAATGGAAACCAATATCCCTAAGATTAGCGGCGCCCAAAAGTGCATCACATATCGCATGTAATAATACATCCGCATCAGAGTGACCAAATGCCCCTCTATGATGTTCCAAATTTACTCCACCAACGATAAATGGATGATGATCTTTTAACTGGTGAACATCAAAACCAAAACCAACCTTAATTTTCATTTATTTAGTATTCCCAAAGTTAAATAATAAGCTAAATCGTAATGTATTAGCTAAAGGGCTCTTTTGAGGATTTGCCAATAGATAGGCGAAATCGATATTGAAGATATTATATTTTAATCCAGCACCAAGCGTAAAATACCTTCTATCACCTTTCTCTGGGGTTTCATAAAAATAGCCTGCTCTTAAAGCAAATTGTTGATTGTACCAATATTCTGCTCCCAATGCCACACTTACTTCCTTAATTTCTTCGCTAAATCCTCCCGGGGCGTCGCCAAATGAACCAAATATACCACCAGGCACGGAGCGATCAGGATCTTTGCCAGAAATAATCTTTCCATTTGCATCTCTGATAGGTTGCGTAGGCACCAGCAACTTATTAAAATCTAGTGCAAACGTGAACTGGTTGTAATCATCGATAATAAAGGTTGATGCTGCACCCAATTTAAGATTTGTAGGCAAAAAGTACCTATCACCCCCATCAACATAACTAACTTTTGTACCAATGTTTGAAATATTAGCACCTAGAGAAAATATAGCGTCTTTGTTAAAGATTACGGTAGGTTTTTTATAATACGCTGAAACGTCAGCAGCAAACGCAGTACCTGCCTTAGTTTGTTGTCCGGCAGAAAATTGTCCTGAAGTTAAATTTGAATAAATAAACCTAAAAGTAGTTCCTAACGAAAATTCTTCTCCAAACCGACGGGCGTATGTCGCATCAAATGCAAATTCATTCGGGCTATAAATCCCTAGATCTTGCTGACTTTCATCGGTTAGCTGAATTTGTCCCAATGAAAAATACCGCAATGAACTACCGATTGTACTAACATCATTTAATTTAATAAATCCGCTTATATAAGCTAAGTTAATATCTGGCACTAAACTTTTTAACCACGGGCTATAAGACGCTGAAAAACCATAGGGCCGATCTAAAAAAGCCAATTTGGCGGGATTTATGGCCATTGCATTAGCATCTGGCTGAATTGCAACACCTGCCTCACCCATACCTCCAGCCCTAGCATCGGGCGTTATTAATAAAAAAGGTACTGCAGCAGAAACATTATTAGCCTGACTCCCATTTGTTTGTGTACCAGGTTGTACAACTTGTGCATGCAACTTATCGCCACAAAGCATAACTAAAGGAAGAATACATATTGCTGTTAGGCTAAAGTATTTAGAATTCATTTACAAGTTAATCAGAATAGGACGTAAGTTAATATAGTGAATGCATATTTGAGTATAAATGTATAAAAGATTATTCACTTATCCCATCATTTTAACAAAACGCAATTCAGGTTTTAAGACCAAATCTTAGCTATCTTTTTTAATTATAATTATTTTTGGCAAATAGTCCTTTTTTTATGTAATTTTAACTTTATTGCATAATACAATAGCTGCGTTTCCTTTATTCATTGAGTGGCCTAATTGTCTTATTTAGTACAAAAAATAAACAAATCTGATGAAACGAATTTTATACTACTCTCTAACTTTTATATTTGTTTTAATTGTATTTGCTTCTTGTAAGAACAGGAAGAATAGTGCAAATACATCAAATAAAACAGGCTATGCTTATAATAATAAGGATAATGGTGGCTTTGAAGTAGCAAGCAAATTTAGACGTGGGGTTGGTCAAGGTTTAATGGAAATAGAGGGTGGCCAATTTATTATGGGAGGTAGTGGTATTGATATTCCTGGTCAGGAGTTAAGCAATTACAACTATAAAAGAGAGGTAACCATAAGTTCATTTTACATGGACGAAACCGAGGTTTCTAATACAAACTGGCTAGAATATTTAAACTGGATCAGAAGAACTTATCCAACAGACGAACAATATTATTATGAAGAGCTTCCAGACACCTTAGTTTGGAGAAGCCCATTGTCTTTTAATGAACCTTTTGTAAATAATTACCTTCGTCACCCAGCCTATAAAGACTACCCAGTAGTTGGCGTAAGCGCTTTGCAAGCAGAAAGATATTGTGCATGGAGAACCGACATGGTGAACGAGAAATTATTAAGAGAGCAAGGCTATATGAATTCATTTGCAGCTGTTAATGGAACTGCAACTGGAAGGAATGCTCCTGCAACTCCTATTACCAAAAAAGACAAACCTTTTAACACAGAGTTATATTTAAATGGCCAGTACGACGATAAAGGCCCTCAAGCGAAAGCAGACTTAAATCCTGCAGCAGTGGCAAATACAGGCGCTCCAACTACTAGACGTAATGGTGCCCCACAGGCTACAAGAAATGTACGTTTAGAAGATGGTGTGATCTTACAACCTTATCGTTTGCCAACTGAAGCAGAATGGGAGTATGCTGCGTTAGGATTAATTGGCAATACAAAAGATCAGAATATTGAGAGTAAAAAAATGTATCCTTGGAATGGCCTAGGTATTACTTCTGCTAAAAAAAGAACAAGAGGCGAAATTTTAGCAAACTTTAAAAGAAGTAAGGGCGACTTTATGGGAGTTGGTGGTTCATTAAACGATAGAGCTGCTTTCACTGAAAATGTAATTAGTTACTTGCCAAATGATTTTGGCTTATATAACATGGCAGGCAACGTAAACGAATGGGTGGCCGATGTTTATCGCGCAGCTACATTTGAACAAGCAGACGCTTTAAACCCTTTTAGAGGCAATCAATTCGTAAATAAAGATAGAGACCCTGCTACAGGAGCTTTAAAAGCCGACAAATATGGTAAACCTGTTATGGTTAAAGCCAACTCTGGTAAGAAACAAACTTGGGCAGAACTTACTGCCGTAAAAACGGACAGCGTTGCTAAAACTTCTGGAGCAGAGCCTTACAATCCAGATCAACGTGGGTATCGTGATGAACAAAGCCCATTATACGGTATTACTACTTTAGTCAATAATAAATCAAGAGTTTATAAAGGTGGCTCATGGAATGATCAGGCTCAGTGGCTAAATCCTGCTACCCGTAGACATATGCAGGAAGATGATTCATCTGCTGACGTAGGTTTTAGATGTGCGATGACCATGTTAGGCTCATCCGCTATCAAACCAACAAAAGGCGGCTTTAAAACAGGCAGATAATTAGAGCGCCTCGTAGATCAAAGAACTCACGAGGCGTTTCACAATTAAAAGTTAATTAGTACCTGATTCTTTTCTACCTTATCGCCCTGTTTAATTCCTATTTTTTTAATTATCCCATCTGTGGGTGATTTAATCATATTCTCCATCTTCATTGCTTCGAGCACTAAAAGGTTATCACCTTTTTTGACTTCATCGCCCTCAGCAACTAAAACATTTAACACTAAACCAGGCATGGGAGCTTTAATCTGCTGAACCTTGTTAACTGCTAAGCTATCCATCCCCAGTTGTCTCAATAACTGATCAAACTGATCTTCAACATCAACTTTATAAATAGAACCGTTCACCTTTACAACGGCCGTTTTCTCTGCTTTATCAAATGCTACAATTTCGACAGTATATGACTTTTTGTGATAAATAACATGCTTAATTTTAGCATTAAGTTGCTCACTATCTACAAGCACGGCCTCGTTATTTACCGAAATAGTCGAATTATCTGTCGAAATAGCGAAGCTATATTGATCATTTACTTTTACGTTGTACATCTTATTGAGTTAATGCATATTGAACAAGATTTGCGCCCATTTTAAGCGCCTTAGTCCTGCTTTCTTGCGTGTCTGTAGGATAAGTCCCAAAGTCTTCCCAGCCATTGCCTAAATCGCACTCATAGGTATAATAACAAACTACTCTCCCCTTCCATATCAATGCTAAACCCTGCGGTCTTTTTCCATCATGCTCGTGGATTTTAGGTAAACCGTTAGGAAACTTAAACTTTTGGTTATAAATCTTATGATTTGGCGGCAATTCTACAAAGCTAAGCTCTGGAAAAACCTTCTTCATTTGAGGCCTGATAAACTTATCTAACCCATAATTATCGTCAATATGCAAAAAGCCACCACCGGTTAAATATCTCCTCAGATTGCCAGCTTCCAAATCACTAAAAATTATGTTACCATGTCCGGTTAAGTAAATAAATGGATAGTTATAAAGCTCGGAGCTTCCTACCTCTACAATACTTTCATCTTCAGAAAAATTGGTAGCGATATTCTTATTACAAAAATCAATTAAATTAGGGAGTGCAGTTCTATTTCCATACCAATCGCCTCCTCCGCTATATTTAAGCTTACCCATTTTGTAAGTAGGCACCTTAAAGCTTGTTAAAAAGCTTAAAGCTAAAATACTAAAGACTAAAGCGCATGGAGCAAGTAGCATGGAGCAACGCTTTGTAGCCCAACCCAACAACGAGACACGAGAAACAAAAAAACTAGTCATCGATTAAGATAATTGACCTCAAAACAGGCAGCCAAAGCAGCAGTTTCCGTTCTTAGGCGTGTATTACCTAAAGTTACAGGTTTAAAACCGCTTTGCAAAGCATTTGCCAATTCTGCAGGACTAAAATCGCCCTCAGGGCCAATAAGCACCAAATAAGATTGATGTCTTGAAACTAGCTCATTGATAAACTGTTTAGCGGTATCGTCCATGCAATGTGCAATTAAACGTTCTCCGATAAACTCCTGCTTTAAAAAATCGCCTAATGAAATTGCTGGATTTAATTTAGGGTGGTATGCAGTTAACGATTGCTTAACAGCTGACGTAATTACTTTATCTAAACGTTCCTCTTTAATGATTTTGCGTTCAGACCTATCGCAAATAATTGGCGTAATTTCGTCGATGCCAATTTCTGTAGCTTTTTCTAAAAACCATTCTAATCGATCAATATTTTTAGTTGGCGCGATTGCAATATGTAAATGATGATTTCGCTTACCAAATTCGAGTTGCTGATTCACAACTCTAAGTTGAACATTTTTCTTGCTCATTGAGCTTATCTCGGCTTCAAATAAGCCACCTTTCCCATCAATTAAATGAACTCGATCACCTAAACCTAAACGAAGCACCTTGCTACAGTGCTTACTCTCTTCCTCATTTAACGTGAAGACGGTAGAATTTAAGTCTGGAGTATAAAAAATGTGCATTTAATGTGTGTCTACCATATCACTTTTACGGATAACCAATTCTAGCTTGATGGTTTCTATATTTTGCTCTGTTTTTTTCAAAATCGTGAATAAATAACCATAGCATTCCTCACTATCTCCCACCTCTGGAATTTTCCCAAAAGCATGAGACACCAATCCACCGATTGTATCAAAATCTTCATCCTCTGGTAAATCATGGGGCAAATGTTCATTCACATCGTAAACAGTAGCATAAGCATTGATTACAAATTCAGTATCTGATATCTTTTCTACAGTTGGTTTTTCCTCGTCATACTCATCTTGAATTTCACCAACAATCTCTTCCACAATGTCTTCAAGGGTAACCATACCAGCAGTACCTCCAAACTCGTCTATTACGATGGCAATTTGAATGCGTTTTTGCTGTAACTCATTTAACAGGTCGTTAATTTTCTTCGTTTCCGGGACAAAATATGGCTTTCTAATAATATCGGCCAAAGCCCATTGTACGTTCCCAGCTAATAATGGTAAAATATCTTTTGCATGAACAATTCCAATAATTTTGTCGATAATATCATCATAAACTGGTAGCCTTGAATACCCTTCTCCAATAATCTTTTGAACAACCTCATCTTTTGGCGTACTTAATTCAATTCCCGAAATCTTAGTTCGCGGAACCATGATATTTTTCACAACACGTTCATTGAAATCGAACACATTTTTAATCAATTCGTGTTCGTTATCTTCTAATGCACCACTTTCCTTACCTTGATCTAAAAGGTACTGAAGCTCTTCGTTACTATGCAATGATTCGTGCCCTCCTGCAGTATTGATACCGAATGGTTTTAAAATGACAGAAGCTAAGCTATTCAGCGCCCAAATAAATGGCCTGAAGACCACATAAAAAATTTGTAATGGAACCGAAACGAATAAAGTCGTAGCTACTGGCCGTTGAATCGCTAATGACTTTGGCGCAAGCTCACCAAAAACAATATGCATAATTGTTATAACCGAAAAAGCTACTACAGTTGATGCTGAATGAATAAAGGCCTGACTTACTTGTAAGTTAAAACCTAAAAACATATTCTGAAATATAGTGTGCATCACGTCTTCACCTACCCAACCTAAGCCTAATGAGGCCAGCGTAATGCCAAGCTGTGTTGCGGCTAAATATCCATCCAAATTATGCACAATGCTTTTTGCCATCTTACCAACCCGACTACCCGTTTTGGCTTTAATTTCAATCTGCGACGCTCTAACTTTAACAATAGCAAACTCTGCTGCTACAAAAAAACCATTTAGAACAACCAAAAACAAGGCAAGCAATATGCGCCAGCCAATTGAATCGGTGTTTGGGTCTTGAGGCGTTACCGCCAAAAAAACAAACGAATTCATGATATATGTAGTAACTGAGCTAAAAATCATTAAGAATTATTTCTAAATTTTTTATCGTAAAGCTCTATGCTTTCTTGAATTACCTTATGTGCATAACGAACACCCAATAGATGTTCAATGGTAACCTTTTTTTCTTCTAATGCTTTATAATCTTGAAAGAATTTCACTATTTCTTTCATGGTGTGTGGAGGAAGTTCTGGTAAATCATTAATATAATTTACCGACATATCGTTTTTTGCAACTGCAATAATTTTATCGTCTTGTTCTCCATTATCCACCATATGCATCACGCCGATTACTTTTGCTTCAATGATGGTCATAGGATAAACATCAACCGAGCAAAGTACCAAAATATCTAATGGATCATTATCATCGCAATAAGTTTGCGGAATAAATCCATAATTTGCTGGGTACATTACTGAGGAGAATAAAACTCTATCTAATTTGATAAGATTGGATTCTTTATCAATTTCGTATTTCGCTTTAGAACCTTTTGGAATTTCTATGATGGCATTTACAGTTTGAGGCAAATTACTACCTGGAGATACACTGTGCCAAGGATGATGATCGTCTTTCATATTTTATTGATTACTGTCTATTTCATCGTCAACCCCTGTTTTCACGACCTGCTTTTTTACAAAAGTAATGATCAAAGGAATAGTGGTAATAAGGATGAAACCTATTATAATATAAACTAAATATTCTTCAATTTGTTGAGCAAATCTTCTGCCCAAAAAATATCCTAACAAAGTTAAGGAAGCTATCCATAAAATTGCACCCAGAATGTTATAAAGTGCGAATTTTTTAATATCCAACTTCACTACACCCGCAAATATAGGAGCAAAAGTTCTTACAATTGGCACAAATCTGCCCATTATTAAGGCAAAGGCGCCTTGCTTTCGATAATATTTCTCGGCTGCTAATAAATACCTCTTCTTGAAAAAGAATGTCTCTTTCCTATTATAAAGCACTGGCCCCGTTTTGCGCCCGAACCAATACCCTGTAAAATTTCCTGCAACTGCTGCAATAAATAACCCCGCAATTAGAACATAAATATTTACGTCAAGTTTGCCCGTCGCAACAAACATTCCTGCCAAAAACAAAAGGTAATCTCCCGGTAAAAAGAAACCAAAGAATAAACCGGTTTCTGCAAAAATTACAAATACAACAACATAAAAACCACCTTCTTTTAGTAATTTTTCGGGGTCAATAAAATGCTGTAATGAATTCCAGAATTCTTGCATAGTTCAATTATTCGTAAAACTACAAATAATAATCTACATCATTAGGTTATATCAAATTTAAAATGATTGAAGGATAAACCCCTAATAACAAGGTAACTATTGCCGACAGAATTAAAACAATCTTGTACTGTAATGAGGTAGTTAAGGTTGTGTCCTCTCCCTCTTTGAACCAAACAGCAACAATTACCTTAAAATAGTAATAGAAACCTATCAACGCATTTAAGATAGCTATCACCACTAAAATAGTCTGGTAATCTTCCATCACATTTAAGAACATCAGGTATTTGCCAACAAACCCTGCCGTTAATGGAATTCCAGCTAATGATAGCATAGCAATAGTAAGCGTTAACGCTGCTAATGGATTTTTCTTTCCTAAGCCATTGAAGCTCTCGATTTGATCACTTCCTGTTTTTTGTTTTACTAAGATTAATACAGCAAAAGCAATAATACTTGCAAAGGTGTAGGCAGTTGCATATACTAAAACATTACTTGCAGAATTGGCAGTTAGTACAACCAAAGAAAATAGCAAATATCCAGCATGAGAAATACTAGAATAGGCCAACATCCTTTTAAAATTCTTTTGAAACAGGGCTGTGATATTACCTACACATAGGGTAACTACTACGATTACTACCAAGGCAGGTGCCCAAAAATCATGCAGCGGTTCAAAAGCACCCGCAAATAATCTTAGAAATGCAGCAAATCCAGCGGTTTTTACAACGGTCGACATAAATGTCATGATCAATGTTGGAGAACCTTCATAAACATCTGGAACCCAAAAATGAAATGGAGCTGCACCAACTTTGAAGCATAGGCCGATCATAATTAAGATTACGCCTGGATAAAATAAAGGAGAAACCGAATGTACATTGTTAATTAGGTATTGTTGAATAACCCCTAAGTCAAATGAACCTGTGGCACCATAAACTAATGTAATCCCGAATAATAGGAATCCAGTAGAGAAGGCTCCCATTAAAAAATATTTCAAAGAAGCCTCATTTGAAGCAAAGTTTAACTTTCGAATACCTGCGAGTATATATAAACTTACCGACATAATTTCGACCCCAATGAAGAGCATCGACATGTTCTGGTAAGAAACCATCATAACTATTCCCGTTAAAGCGAACAGAATAAGGGTAAAATATTCGGCCACGTTATCACTACCCTCCGCAAAATAGCGATCTGTAAGTAGAAAAATAAAGAAAGTTCCAAGAATCGAAATCGCTGAGAAAGCCAAAGCGAAATTATCCATTCTCATCATAGTATAATAGGTAGTGGGATTGTTCCACGAGCATGCAACAAAGCCTAAAGCAACAAGCAAACCTATAAGTGTTAAGGGTAATAAAGCTTTTCTTGCCTTAAACAAGCCTGCATAAAGCACTAAAAAGGCCGTTATAGCGATGGTTATAATAATGTTCATCTGTTTAGTTTAACCCTGTTAATTTTTGATTTACTTGTTCCAATAAATGTTGTACCGATGCTTCAGACAAATGTAAGATTGGTTTAGGATAAACTCCCATTATAATAATCAATACACAAATAGTATAAAGCACAATTTTCTCCGTTCCTTTAAGGTCTTGAAAGGTAATCGTTAAGTCGTTAGTAGTCCCCAACATTACTTTCTGATACATTCTAAGCATATAAACGGCACCGAGAATGATAGTTAAGCCAGCAACTGCTCCCATCCATGCATTGTAATTATATACGCTAAATAACAATAAGAATTCGCCTATAAAGCCATTGGTTCCTGGCAACGCCACAGTACCCAATACAATAATCAGAAAGGTTATAGCTAATTGAGGTGCAACTTTAGCCAAGCCGCCCAAATCTTCAATTTTATTTGTTTTAAGACGAGATGATATAATATCCAATACGAAAAATAAACCCACAACATTAATACCATGGCTCAACATTTGAATCATTACACCCTGCATTCCTTGTTGGCCTAAGTTACCGAGATTATAAGATGCAAATATCCCTGCAGCAATTAAACCAACGTGAGCTATAGAAGAATAAGCAACTAAACGCTTTGCATCTTTTTGAGTAAAAGCAATAATAGACGCATAAATAATACCGATAATCGACAAAATCATTGCCAAACAAGCCCATTCTTGAACTCCTTGCGGAACAACAGGCAGTAACCATCTTATTACCCCATAGATACCCATCTTTAGCATAATACCTGATAATAACATGGTTCCTGAAGTAGGAGCTGCCGTATACGTATCAGGCTGCCAAGTATGGAATGGGAATATTGGCATTTTTATCGCAAAAGCAATAAAAAACGCCCAAAATACCCAGCCTTGCTGATAACTATCTAAGTTTAACGCATAAAATGCATTGATATCGAAATTATGCGCCGGATTTTGGAGGTATAAGTAGATAATCCCTAACAACATGAAAAGAGACCCTGCAATGGTATACACGAAGAACTTCATGTTTACTTTAATCCGATCTTTTCCACCCCACATCGCACAGATAAAGTAAATTGGGATTAAAGCTGCTTCCCAACCGATATAGAATAAAAAGCCATCTAATGCGGTAAAGACTAACAGCAAGCCACTTTGCATAAATAAAACTAGTGCATAAAAAGCATTGGCATTTTTATATTCATGCTTAAAAGTTGACAATAAAATTAAAGGCACTAATACATTAGTCAAGATTATTGTAATCATGCTAATCCCGTCGATACCAACATGAAAGTTAATTCCTAATTGTTGGATCCAAGGATAATTTACCACAAACTGCGTGCTTGCATCTGGTGTAAATTTGAACAATACACCGATTGTTGTAGCCAGTGTGAGGATTGAAAATGCTAACGCAACCGTCTTAGCTGTATTTTGCTTAGCAATAGCAGCGGTAATTATGGCGCCAACTAATGGGAGAAATATGAGTATTAAAAGTTCCATTTATATCTGTTGAACCGAATTAAGCGATAGATAAATAAGTATACAATAATAACGCGACGATACCGAATACCATCATAAAAATATAGAAGCCAACATTGCCCGACTGTAGTAAACGTAATCCTTTACTACCTTCATTGGCTGTCCAGCCCAAACCATTTACCAAACCATCAATGAGTTTTTTATCGATAATACGATAGAAAAATGCTGAAAAAGCGTCTAACGGTTTTCTAATGATGGCATCATAAATTTCATCTAAGTAAAACTTGTTGTAAGAAATCTTCGCCAAAATAGAACGCT
>DATJDT010000255.1:0-4046 GCA_035497275.1 Pedobacter sp. | reverse complement strand
TGCTGCGGAAGTCTCCCTGCCTGATTTGAGAAGAAGTATCAGGGAGAACGAAAACGCTCTTAGCATTTTGCTTGCTAATGCGCCATCAGCGATTAATCGTTCGTCTATTGATCAACAAGTTCCTTTTAAGGATTTAAAGACTGGAGTTTCTGCACAATTGTTGCAAAACAGACCTGATGTACAAGCTGCAGAATATGCTTTTAGAGCCTCATTTGAAAACACTAAAGTAGCTAAGGCCTATTTTTATCCTGCATTAACCTTAACTGCCAGTGGTGGTTTATCTTCCCTGCAGTTGAAAGATTTCTTTAACCAATCTATTTTTTACAATCTGATTGGCGGGTTAACTCAACCAATTTTTGCAAAAGGACAAAACAAAGCACGCTTAAAGACGGCGCAGGCACAGCAGCAAATCGCATTCTATGCCTTTCAGCAGACGCTATTATCCAGCGGATCTGAGGTTTCTAACGCTTTATATGCTTATCAAACAGCGGCTGAAAAGCAAGAGACTAGAGCGAAACAAATTGCATCATTAACGAAGGCGGTAGATTTTACGCAAGAACTATTACGTTATAGTTCGGCAACAAATTATACCGACGTATTAACATCAGAGCAAAGCTTATTAGCCGCTCAATTAAGCGGTGTGGGAGATCAGCTCCAGCAATTACAAGCTGTTGTTAATTTATACCGTTCGTTAGGAGGGGGTTGGAAATAGGAGGCAAGCTGCTTCCTAATTGTCAATGTCAAGCAACTGTTTGATTGTTGGTTTAAAGTTTTTCCCGATAGGAATTTGAGTACTGTTTTTAAGGATAATCATATTCCCTTCAAGGTAATGGACAAATTTTTTATTGACGATATAAGATTTATGCACTCTAATAAATAATTCCTTAGGTAATTGTGATTCAAAGCTGGTTAAAGTTCGTTGGGTGAGCAGAAATTCTTTATCCTTCCAGACTTTTACATAATTACCTAAGCTTTCTAAATAATATAGTTCATTTAACTTGACGATGATATGCCGCTTATCAGCTTTTATCGCAATGTGATCTTCCTCGGTTTGTCCGATTTGAACTTGCTTGGTTTGATTCTTAAGCTGGTATATTTCTAAAGCACGATTGGCTGCTTTTAAGAGCCTATCAAAACGAAATGGTTTTAATAGATAATCACAAACATCGAGGTCAAAACTTTCCAGGGCATATTCTTCGAATGCTGAGGTAATGATGATGATCGGTTTTCGCTTTAACGTTTTAATAAAATCCAATCCGCTTAATTTGGGCATTCGGATATCCAAGAAAACCAGGTCGATTTCGTTTTTACTTAAGAAATCGAAAGCATCCGTAGCACGATAACATTGTCCAACCACCTCTAAAAAGGGGATATCCCCTAAATGAGTTAGAATTACCTCATGCGCCAAAGGCTCATCATCAATAATTAAGCAGCGTAAACTCATAACGTTAATACCAGTTCAGCTTTATATACATTGTTAGTTTTAGTTATCTTTAAAGTATGACTTTCGGGATATAACAAAGCTAATCTTTTATTGAGGTTAGTTAATCCAATGCCACTAACTTTAACTGAACTTTCTTCTTCGAAAGAATTTTCACAACTAAAATATAATTTCTGCTGATCTGATTTAAGCTGCAATGTTAAAAATGCTTGTTCTTCAGCAGTTTCAATTCCGTGCTTAAAAGCATTTTCAACCAGAACAATTAATAATAGCGGGGCTATTTGTGAATTTTCGTCAGCAATATTCTTGTCGAAGTTAAATATTAATGGTTTTTTTAGCCTAATTTGTTGCAATTGGATATAATCTTCAATGTAGTTAAGCTCCTGGATTAAACTCACGCGTTCTTGCTGTTCTTTGTAAATAGTATAGCGCATTAGTTCAGCTAATTGTAATATGCTTTCTGATGTTTTTTCTGATTGCTGCAAACTTAGTCCGTAAAGATTATTTAGCGTATTAAAGAAGAAAT
The DNA here is from genome assembly GCA_035497275.1 of Pedobacter sp. Lineage (GTDB taxonomy): Bacteria > Bacteroidota > Bacteroidia > Sphingobacteriales > Sphingobacteriaceae > Pedobacter. The sequence goes on along the minus strand of DATJDT010000255.1, from coordinate 2,079 downwards.
GTGGATTTAGTTGCTGTTTTAATAAATCCAGTTCAGTTTGCGATTTTTCTTTTTCTAATGAAAGGATTTGTGTGTTTTGATTTCCCCATTGAATAGCCAATACAATTGGAAGGCTAAATAACATTACGCCAATTACACCGAAGGCATTTTCTAAATCGAAGGCATTGTTAGAAAAGATATCTCTTCCCAATGTTTCATTAATGGGAAGTGAGATCAATATTTGTGCGATAATTGGATATAAAATCACAATGGTTGCCAATACGCTTAAAATATATAAGATTAATCCTTTTTGTTTGAGTACCTGTGATACTAGTATCCGGCTATTAATGATGAAGAATAAATAACCGCATAGGTACATGAATAAGAATTGGACAAAGAAAACCAAAAAAGTACCAAAATGATTGAACACCTTAGTTAGGCTAAATTCAAATCCAATAAGTAAACGATTGCTGTTATGGTATGCAGGATTGTTTAAACTTGAAACCCCCATAGCGGCAATTGAAAGGGAAATAATAATTAAGCTGATTAAAACTGCTTTTTCCAGGCCAATTTTCTTTAACCATTTAGCGTGTTGCGCCTTCTTTTGATAGTATGCATTAACTATGAGTAGCAGTTCAAGTGCTAATGCTGACACAGAGGCCGTTATAAAGAGTGAAGAATCAAAATTTTCCGCTGCCAATGAAATGCAAAAAGCCGTAAATACAGGTTGTACCAAGAAAAAGCAAAGCAACCAGTAAAGAATATATTGCTTACGACCAAGGGTTTGTTTAAAATTCGTTTTATTGAACGAAAAAACAAGTATTGGTAATTGATTAACTCCTAAAACTAAAATACAATTGAAGTAATCAATCCACCCAACTGTTCTAGCTTCTGTGATATGGAAAATAGAAAGCCAAAGCGTAAGTCCAACAAAAAGTATAAATTCTTGATACTTAAATAAAAGCTTGGGACTGTATAAAGTTTTTGTCATTGTATTAAAGCATAAAGGAAAAGGATTTTAGCTAATTACAAAAATCTAAATGACGAAAGTAATGATTTTAGTGATAAAAGAATTTTCTCATTACAGGAGAAGCTAAGGAAACCATTTTTAACTGTTCATCACTATTTTCTATGCGTTCATCACTTTAATTTATTGCCAACAGGTAGGTTTTGTTTCTTTGTTTCCATCTTATTAAAACAACATGGAAAGACTTGTTATACAAAATCTTAGTAAAAGCTATATCAATGGTGTAAAAGCATTGGATAATGTTTCATTAAGCATTTCTAATGGAATGTTTGGCTTATTAGGCCCAAATGGTGCCGGTAAATCATCTTTAATGCGCACACTTGCAACCCTGCAACTTCCAGACAGTGGGAGCCTTTTTTTTGATGAGAATGATATCTTAAAAAATCCACAAGAAATGCGCAACCAATTAGGCTATTTACCTCAAGATTTTGGTGTATATCCTAAAATATCTGCCTTTGATTTACTTAATCACTTAGCTATATTAAAGGGCTTAGCAAACAAAAGTGAGCGAAAAGAGCAAGTTTTATCCCTTTTACAACAAACCAATTTATTCGAGGTAAGGAATAGGGCGGTAGGTAATTTTTCGGGCGGGATGAGACAAAGATTTGGTATCGCTCAAGCATTACTTGGTAATCCTCAATTAATTATCGTGGATGAACCTACCGCTGGGTTGGATCCCCAAGAGCGTAATCGCTTTCATGATCTACTCAATGAAATCGGTGAACAAAAAGTTGTTATGCTCTCCACGCATATTGTGGAGGACGTACATGATCTTTGCCCAGAAATGGCCGTATTGGCTAATGGTAAACTTATTTTGCAAGGAAAGCCTTCAGATTTAACAGAGAAATTAAATGGTAAGGTTTGGAGAAAAGTTATTGATAAATCGACATTAAGCGAGCATTTATCCAAGTTTGAAGTAATTTCGACGAGAATAATAGCAGGTAAAATCCAACTGTTTGTTTTGGCTGATGAATGCCCTGATTTAGGTTTCGAGATCTTTTATCCAGCGCTGGAAGAAGTATATTTTGCTGCTTTATTTGGATTGCAAAACAAAACAAAGGAGGGAGTGCTAT
>DATJDT010000254.1:0-3073 GCA_035497275.1 Pedobacter sp. | reverse complement strand
GTGCAGGTAGAGTAATTTATCAAGAGCTTGGACGCATCAATAAGGCTGTTAAGGATCGTACATTAAACCATAATCAAACCTTAGTGGATGCACTTAATTATGCTAAAGAAAATCAAAAGGCTGTCCATTTAATGGGTTTGGTTTCTGATGGAGGTGTTCATGCCCACATCGAACATTTAAAAGCATTATGCGACGTTGCCCATGAAAACGGGTTACAAGACGTTTTTATACACGCATTTTTAGATGGTCGAGATACAGATCCAAATGCTGGCTTGGGGTATATAAACAACTTGTCAGAACACTTAAAAACATCAACCGGAAAAATTGCAAGTTTAATTGGCAGATATTATGCAATGGATAGAGATAGCCGATGGGAACGTGTAAAATTAGCTTATGATGTAATGGTTAATGGAATAGGAACCAAAACAAATAATGCCCAAGAGGAAATTCAAAGATCATATCAAGCGGGAATAACTGATGAATTTATTAAGCCGATTGTAATGACAGATTCTTTAGGTAATCCAGTTGCCACCATTAAAGAGGATGATGTTGTAATATGTTTCAATTATAGAACAGACCGTGGACGGGAAATCACCTCTGTATTATGCCAAAAAGACTATCCTGAATTTGGCATGAAAAAACTACCATTGTACTATGTAACCATGACGAGTTATGATGATAACTTTGAAAATGTTAAAGTAGTCTTCACAAAAGACGATCTTTCTCAAACATTGGGTGAAGTACTTGAAGCTAACCATAAAAAGCAGATCCGAATTGCAGAGACTGAAAAGTATCCCCATGTAACTTTCTTCTTTTCGGGTGGACGAGAAAAAGAGTTTAACTTAGAGAAAAGAATATTGGTTCCCTCTCCAAAAGTTGCTACCTATGATCTTCAACCCGAAATGAGTGCTGAAGGTATTGCCACAGCTATAGTAGACGAACTAGAAAAAGGCTGGCCAGATTTCGTTTGTCTTAATTTTGCCAATCCTGATATGGTGGGTCATACCGGCGTTTTTAATGCTGTAGTTAAGGCCGTTGAAACAGCAGATCGGTGCGCAGAAAAAGTAGTAAATGCTGGAATTGCCAATGGTTATTCATTTATAATTTTAGCTGATCATGGAAATTCCGAATTTATGGTCAATAAAGATGGTTCTGTAAATACAGCACATACCACTAACCTAGTTCCTTGTATTTTGATAGATAAAGATTATAAAACCATTGCAGATGGAAAGTTAGGCGACATTGCACCAACAACTTTAAAAATAATGGGAATAGAAATTCCAGAAATTATGACAGGAAACTCTTTAGTGTAATGAGACTAATAAAGATTGCCTTTTTGTTAATCATTTTGAGTTCTTGTTCACAACCAACTCAAAATAAAGCACAGGCTAAAGCCTATTTCGACTTAAAAGGTTACTTTGAAAAAGAAGCTGATCGCTTAGATAAACTGGGTTTAAAAATTGATAAATCGGTTTCAATTAATGGTATAGAGGAGCATAAGCTTATTAAAGTCGAAGATTTTAATAAGGAGTTAAACTCCTTTATTACCCTTGATATCAATAAGGCTTCCTGGAGAGATGCTTTTAAAGTAAAAAAAGAAAACAACCTATTGATGTACACTACCGATAATGAAAAAATACCTGTTAAAAAGGTAGAAATCCAGTATCAAAACAATAAGGTTTCCTCCATTTATATAGTTACCGAAGTTGATAACATTTTATACCATTCAACAGATACACTGTCTTATCGATCAAATCAGTTTTACGAAATTAAGAAAACCCAAAAGATAAAATTGCTGAGAGAGAAGAAATATACCATAATAGGAAAATTCCCTATTTAAGACTTGCTACCTGAGCTTTCACATAATCCATCAAATCGATAATATCTCGACGCAACGGTTGAACAGTCAACACCTTTTGAAAATCTGCTATTGAACTATTAAAAACCGAAACACAAGCCGTTTTCTCAGCAGATTTCTTAATTTTATAAGATTTAAATATGGCGTAATCTTTATAAGCGATACCCCTATTTTGTAAAATTTGAATATCTTCTTCTCCATTAATTTCAATTGCTTTAGTGAAATCTTTTATCGCAGACGTATAAAAATTTTCTCGCATTTGACTTAAAGCCTGTTTAGGGGCATTAGCAATTGTTAACCTAGCCTTACCTCTGTAATAATAAGCCGAATAATCATTTGGTTTTAAAGTAATTAGCTTGCTATAAGCTGAAATCGCATTTTCAAAATCACCACATTGAAAATAGGAATAGCCCAACGCTCTTAATATGTTTGCATTATTAGGGTCAGCGTTATCCGCTTTTTCCAATTGCGTTACTGCGCCTTTGAAATCTCCTTTCATCCAAGCCTGCATGCCCATCTTTTCAAAATTATTTTGAGCATGCGATGAAAGTGCAGAACTAAATAGAACAATTAATAAAAATGTATTTTTTAAATAAGTCATTAAGCGTTTTTTTTAATTTAAACTAATTTATGGTTTCTAATATACAACTATCATACCATTTACCAATATTTAACCTAAACGCTAAATCTAATTAATTATGATAACTTAACATAAAAATTTAGAGGCTGACTTTTTAACCGATATCTAAGCCATTCTAATTTTTGGCACAGGAGTTGAAATTATACCCATTCGTACCAAATTAAGGCTTTAATTACGGCAAGGCTGTCAGATTGTCGTTAACATATATTTAAAACACCCAATTGATGAGGAAAGAAGACCATTTTGATTTTAGTCAATCATTACCAATGATAAATGAAGATACCGAGTTTTTTCCGCTGATGTCTCAACAAGATGAAGACGAGATGAACAGTGAAGAAACACCTGAAATACTTGCCATACTCCCATTACGTAACACTGTTCTATTTCCTGGCGTTGTAATTCCCATTACCGTGGGACGGGATAAATCGATCAAACTTATTAAAGAAGCATACAAAGGCGACAAAATCATTGGAGTTGTTTCTCAAAGAGATGTAGCGGTTGAAGACCCAACTTTTGAACAGCTTAACAATGTAGGTACAGTTGCACATATTATCAAAATGCTGCAAATGCCTGAT
>DATJDT010000253.1:0-5207 GCA_035497275.1 Pedobacter sp. | reverse complement strand
AATGGCCATACCTTTATAATTGCGTCGGAAAATGGGAAGGACGTTGGTTTCGCGGGGTTTTCAATTATTGATCCTCGAAAGAAAACATATAAATTACATAAATTATATGTTTTGCCCGAAATGCATGGAAAAGGTGTAGGTAAGATTTTGATTAATGAGGTAGTAAATTTGGCGCTTCACGAGGGCGGGAAATCTTTGCAGCTAAATGTAAATAGAAACAATAACGCCAAAGATTTCTATTTAAAGGCCGGCTTTAATATCAAAGAAACCGTTGACCTTGATATTGGCAACGGTTTCTTTATGAATGATTACATTATGGAACGTCCGCTATAGCTATTGTCCTCTTATTGGATCTTTTGGCTTCACTACATTTGGATATTTATAGGTTTTCATCTCTTCCTGAAGTACCTTAAGCGTACGCTCCAGTTGAGGGTCTTTACCTTCTAGTAATTCTTTTGGCGTTTGCTCAACAAAGATATCGGGAGCAACTCCCTCATTTTCTATAATCCATTTTCCATTGGTATCATATATTCCAAAATTTGGAGAGGTTATTCTGCCGCCATCTAGTAAGGTTGGGTAACCACTAATGCCCACTAAAATTCCCATGGTTGTTCGGCCAACTAATTTACCTAAACCTTTATTTTTAAACATATAAGGCATCATATCACCGCCTGAGCCTGCGTTTTCATTGATAAGCATAGCTTTTGGGCCAAAAATTCCATTGCCTGGTGTAGTAAAGCTTTTTCCGTCCCTAATAGCCCAATAACTTACCAATTCGCGGCTCAGAAGATCAATTACATAATCTGCAACCCAACCACCACCATTATTGCGTTCATCTAATAGCAAGGCCTTTTTGTCCATTTGTGAGAAATAATATCGGTTAAAATAGGTGTAGCCATCTGCCCCCGTATTAGGCATATATACATAGGCAATCGTACCGTTACTAAGCTCGTCAACACGTTTTCGGTTTCTTTCTACCCACTCCATTTTTCGCAATTCCATTTCAGCAGCATTGCTAATCGGAATAACTACAACCTCTCTCGCTCCTGCTAAACTAGGTTTGCTATTTACTTTAATTGCTACTTGTTTGCCAGCTTTAAAGTCAAATAAACTATAAATGGAGGTTGCCGATGTAAGTGGAACTCCATTTACCGCAACTAAGTAGTCTCCTTCCTTAATATTTAAGCCCGGCTCAGCCAATGGGGCCTTAAAGCTTGGATTCCAGTCTAAGCGGTTAAAGATTTTTTTAATTTTATAAAGGCCGTTTTCAATTTCATAATCAGCTCCTAGCATGCCTACACCAACAGCTGGTGCAGCAGGCTCATCGCCCGGATAAATATAATTATGGCCAACTACCATTTCGCCCATCATTTCATTAAAAACATAAGCCAAATCAGCGCGATGATTTACATAAGGAAGGAATTTAGCATATTTAGCTTTTATGGCTTGCCAATCTGCACCATGCATGTTTTCGGCATAGAAGTATTCCTTTTCCATTTGCCAAACCTCTTCAAACATTTGTTCCCACTCGGCTGTTGGGTCAACAAGAACCTTAATTCCGTCTAATTTTAACTTGCCAGTTTCTGAGGTAGCTGGTTTTTGCGCCGCAGGTACAACATAATACCCACCTCTTTGCGAAAACATCATGCTCTTTCCATCGCCGCTAACGGTTACGCCAAATACTCCTGGAACGAGTAGCCTAGATTCCATTTTACTTAATTCTAACGTATTTAGTTCGCCATTGCGGATATACAATAGATTGCCTTCCACCGATCCATCAATACCTGATACGCCAGCAGCAATTGGCAAAGAAATGATACGGTTACTTAGATCATCCAAATCAATGTCTATAGATTTCTTTGTCTCAGTAGGTTTGGCGGCTATTACCGGCGTTTTGGCATCTTTCTTATCCGCTTTCTTGGGTTCTTCCTTTTTTGCCGCTTCTTCGGCTTTAAAGGTTTCTTCATCGCTCTCAGTTTTGTATAGTGATGGAGTTTTTTTAGAAAGAATTAAGGCATAAGCTGTGTAACTTACTGGGCGTTGATAGGCCGACATGTGTAAGCCGCTATTGGTCAAGCCTACATCTGTGCTAGCCATAAAGAATAAGTACTTGCCATCTCTGCTAAATGTTGGATTCCCAGTATTGCTCATTCCGTCGGTTAGCTGGGTATGCGAATTTTTTTCTAATTGATAGAGGTAAATGGCACTAACTGTACTTGGTAAGGTAGCAACATAGGAAATCCATTTCGAATCGGGCGACCATGACGGCTGCAGCTGATTATAAGTTCTATTGGTATGAGATCCTAATTTGTCTTGCTTTACTAAAATTGGTTTTTTGGTGTCTACATCAATATAATATAAGTTTAAATGGCTATCGCTGTAGCATAACTTTTTGCTATCGGGCGACCAGATAGGTTGAAAATAAAAGTGCGAAGTCCCCAAATCAATATATTCTGGATTACCTTTTGTCGCTTGATTTTGAAGCACTAACTGATACTTACCATTCTTATCAGATAAATAAGAAATGTATTTCCCATCTGGCGACCAAGCTGGATATTTTTCATAACTACCAGGTGAGTTTGAGATATTTCTCGCATCACCTTTTTCTTTAGGCACAGAAAAAATTTCTCCCCTGCTTTCAAATAATGCTCTCACCCCTTTAGGTGAGATTTCGAAATTACGAACATCACTGGCCAGCTCAACATAATGTTGGCGTTTATAGGGAGCATCAGCTTGAATATTAACATTTATAGTCGTTAGTTTATTTGTCGAGGCGTTAAGAAGGTGCATTTTTCCACCCTGCTCAAAGGCTAAAGTACCTGGTCCTGCAATGAGTGATTTAATGTCGTAATCCTTAAAATCACTTAACTTTTCTGTTTTCTTTGTTTTAGTGTCGTAACTGAAAAGATTCAGCGTTAAGTCCTTATCAGACAAAAAATACACTTTATCGCCTAACCATTGTGGCTTAACATTGTTAGCTCCACTGCCTGGAATAATCTCAATGTTTTTGGTTTGCGTATCAAAAATCCAAATCTGTGGCATACCTCCTCCACGATAGCGCTTAAAAGCTACGTTAGAACGATCTGTTGGATCTGTGTTTTTAATGTAAGCCCAGTAGCGTTTATCGCCAGAAGGAGAACCCTGCGTGGCCTCTGGCATTGGCAGGGCTTGCTCATTTGTGCCATCAAGTTTTATGCTGTGCATTCGTGGACTTAATGCATAATTATAATCACGTGTTGCCGTAAAATAGACTTCGTTATCATTTAACCATCCTCTAACCATATCAGCGCTAGGATGATTAGTTACCCTTTGAGGTGCCCCACCTTCAATTGGAATAACATATACGTCTGTATTTCCATCATAATTTCCTGTAAAGGCAATGAGTTTACCGTTCGGTGAAAATACAGGGTTTTGCTCAACTGCTGGATTTATGGTCAATCTTCTCGGATTACTTCCATCCCTGCCCGAAACCCAAATATCGCCTCCATAAACAAAAGCAACATGGTTAGCACTTACTGTAGGTGTTCTTACCAATAAGGTTTCATTTGTTTGTGCGAAAACAGATTCTGGAGCCAATAAGGCAGCAATTGCACCACAAATAATTGAATAGCGTTTTAATTTAAACATTTTCTTAAGATTTAAAGATTATCTATTAGTTCCTAATTTTGGGATGCGTGAAGGCGTATCTATCCCTTTTACAATACTAACAGCGCTTTTAGCAATTGCCTTAATGGTAGATAAAATATTTTCTACATCTAAGGTTTTGTACTCATCACTAACCTGATGATAATGTTTATCGGTGTCAATCTGGTCCGTAGAAATTGTATGTGCAGGAACACCTAAAGCAGCTAATGTGGCATTATCGCTACGGTAGAATAAACTCTGTGCAATATAGGGATCTGGATGAAAAGTAAATTCTGTTCCTTCGAGATTTTTTTGCAAGATTTTTCCAAGGTCAGATTTCTCGTAACCAGTAATAAATGCAGTGTTTTTACCAAATTTGCTATCCTTTCCAATCATTTCAATGTTAAACATCGCCACAACTTCGTCAGGATTTAATTGTTGTGAAAAATATCTTGAGCCAAACATCCCCATCTCTTCACCTGTAAAGGCAACAAAAATCAAAGTTCTTTCACTGTTATTTAATGCCTTGTAGTATTTAGCTAAGGCAATCATTGCAGAAGTTCCCGAGGCATCATCATCTGCCCCATTCATAATGCTATCTCCATCTTTTGCTTTAACAATTCCCATATGGTCGTAGTGACCTGAAAAAACAACTAATTCTTTAGCTTTAGATTTTCCCGGAATAATCCCAGCGACGTTAAATAATGGCATTTTTTCAACGTTATTCTTTAACTCAACTTTATAGGTTGAAGCATTTTCTTTACCCAAAATAAAGATGATAGCAGATGGTTTTTCAGGGGCTACAACATCCACCATCGTAGGTCTTGCAGGGCCATTTTTTAAGCTTTTAAATTCAGCAGCAAATTTAGCATCTACAAAAACGATTTGTTTTTTACCGCCTCTAGCCAAAGTTCGATATTGCGATTGAAAAGTTTTGGAAGTGTCTAACTTTGTCCAAGCATCGCTATTTGTTTGATCAAAGGTAAGCTGTTCACTATTGCTCCCTATCACTAAAATATTTTCTGAAGCCATAACTTGCCCATCAATCGTTACTTGTGAAGAGGCTGGAGTTAATTGATACTTATAGAACGTTTGGCGATAACCAGTTGCGCCATCAAGGGGTTTTAAACCGATTTTCTTAAACTCGCTTTCAATAAAAGTTGCAGCTTTATCAATACCTGGAGTAAAAGTCCGCCTGCCTTGCATTTCATCACTGCTAAGCGTTTTAATTAAATGGTCCACATATTCTTTACTGATAATTTTATTAATGTCTTGAGCAAATGCAACCGAGGCTGTTAGCAATAAGAATAAGGTGTAAATTGATTTTTTGATCATGATTGTTCGTTTTGTTGGACTTTGTAAGTCGGCTTGATTATTTTTTTACTTGAGTGTTTAACCAATTGTCTCTAAAAGTTTGCATCGCAGGTGTTAAAGTTCCTCCTGTTTTTTCGATTGAAACTATTTCTAGCATTGGATTTTCGGTGAAAGTTAGTTTAGTTGTTTTTTCTTCCCCATAATAACTATAGGTAATATTAATGGTATCACCGGGTTTATGGGCTTCTGTTACATTATTTATAGCAGTT
>DATJDT010000252.1:0-2752 GCA_035497275.1 Pedobacter sp. | reverse complement strand
TGTCGCAAGGACCATTAACAGCTGAAGGTTATACCGAAGAAATCCATGAACTCTATATTTACGAAAAAATTAAATAGGGATTTAATAACGTAAAAAGTTATGCGAGTTCTTCTCCAAATCGTCAAATAATCTTTCCCTGTTTATCGATCAATATTTTAGTTGGGTAGGAGCCGATTTGACTAACAGCGATGGGAAATCTATGATAGAAATATTGAAGAGTATCAGTACTTTAAATACCTTGCGAAAATTTGTAATAGCTGTGCTGACGCAAAGGAATATGGATACTTAATAAAAGATTATTTACAATTTAGTTAACATATTAAATAGAAAGTCTACCTTTATACTAGTTTATTCGAGAGGATAACAGCAAAACAAATAAGTATCAATAAATGGACGAGGATTTCTTTCAATATCTTTTTGATAAACAGGCAAAAGCTCCTAAACTTCCTGCTAATGAAATTATAGCGGACTGGGCGATTAGGCTTATACAGCTCTTATATCCTGAAAATAGGAGCGGTAATTTTGAAGATATAAAAGCACTACAGGAACAAGGAGAAAAACTTAAATATGAGTTGGTTGGTTTGCTTCAGGCAAGTGGCCAAATGATTGAAGCCAATCAAATTGCGGACGACTTTTTTAATGGGCTTCAAGAATTATACAATGTGTTGGATACTGATATTTCTGCAGCCTATGAAGGTGATCCTGCAGCAATCTCAAGATTAGAGATTATTCGTAGCTATCCAGGATTTTATGCCATCTGTTTGTATCGTATTGCCCACTTTCTTCAAAAAAGGTCGGTGCCGCTAATTCCTAGAATTTTGACTGAGCATGCTCATGCCAGAACGGGAATCGATATTCATCCAAGTGCAGAAATTGGCGAATATTTTTACATAGATCATGGAACTGGGGTCGTTATTGGTGAAACTACAAAAATTGGCCGAAATGTGAAGATTTATCAAGGAGTAACGTTAGGTGCTTTAAGCGTTAGCAAGGAATTAGCTGGAAAAAAACGACATCCAACAGTAGAAGATAGAGTGGTTATTTATGCTGGCGCGACAATACTTGGCGGCAAAACCATCATTGGGCACGATAGCGTTGTAGGAGGAAATGTGTGGCTCACAGAAAGTATCCTTCCTTTTGCTACCGTTTATCATTCTCCTGTTATCACTATCAGAAACATCAACGAACTTAATTAAACTCAACATGGCAAGCCTTATAGAATTAATTGGAAATACGCCAATGGCAGAACTCCAGAAGCTAAATCCAAATCCAAATGTTAAAATATTCGCCAAATTAGAAGGGAATAACCCTGGGGGTAGTGTTAAAGATAGAGCATCATTAAATATGATTCGCAGTGCCTTGGAGCGTGGTGAAATTAAACCTGGAACTAAACTAGTTGAGGCTACCAGTGGAAATACGGGAATAGCTTTGGCAATGATCGCCAATCTTTATAGTTTAGAAATTGAATTGGTGATGCCTGCAAATTCTACCCGCGAACGCAAGGTAACAATGGAGGCCTTTGGAGCTAAGGTTACTTTGTTGGAAAGTATTGAGGTTTGTAGGGATTATGCGGTTGAAAAAGGCGCAAAACCTGGTTATTTCCTCCTTAATCAGTTTGCAAACAGCGACAATTACCTAGCTCATTATAAGACTACAGGCCCTGAGATATGGAGAGATACCGACGAGAAAATTACCCATTTTGTGAGTGCGATGGGCACCACTGGAACAATTATGGGCTGCTCAAGATTTCTTAAAGAAAAAAATGCTGCTATTGAAATTATAGGATGTCAGCCAACGGAAGGGTCTTCCATTCCTGGAATACGGCGCTGGCCAGCAGCTTATTTGCCCGAGATTTTCGAGCCGGAACGAGTAGATCGTGTGATGGATATTGCAGAGGCAGAAGCGGTAGAAATGGCGCGTAAACTAGCTAAAGAAGAAGGGATCTTTGCTGGAATGAGTTCGGGTGGCGCTTGTGCTGCTGCCATTAAACTGGCTAAGGAAATAGACCACGGAACGATCGTTTTTATCACCTGTGACAGGGGCGATAGGTATTTGAGTAGCGCTCTTTTTGGTTAACACTAAATAAGCTTGCTGCTAACTGCATAAGAAAGCGCTTCAACCATATTGCCAACGCCAAAACGTTCGAAAATTCTCCTTCTATAGTACTTTACGGTATCAGGAGCAACATAGATTTTTTCGGCTATTTGATGGATGGTTAGTCCTTGTGCGTGTAAGCGCAATATCTCTGTTTCCCTTTTGGTAAGTTTGGGTTTTACAGACTTGTGCCAGCTATTGCTTTGTAAATCAAGCTCCCATTTTTGATCAGAGCCCTGCTTATAGATCAAAACATTTCCAGCGTTTTTATGGTGCGAAATAGAAACGATACACATTGCTTTCCACATCCTCCCTTCACTTGTTAAAAAAAGGGGAGTAAGCTGATGGTTAATTAAGATCTTTCGACCATCCTTGTTAACTAAATGAAAATCATAGGTGATGCTATATTGCATCTTGTCTTGATTGGGCAAGTTTTTAAAAAATTCGAATCCTGCTTCATTTATTTGGTGCAATAAATTAAGGTCGGTCTCTGGTACATGTTGGAAATAGAATGCGTAGCCTAAATTGAGCACTTCTTCGGCTGCATAGCCACATAAAAACAATGGATTATCTGAAACATATTCGAAAGCCATTTTTTCATAATCTATTATATAAATGCTTTCATAAGTTAACCTAGAAAAAGCTTTAACTGCTTCGA
>DATJDT010000251.1:0-16967 GCA_035497275.1 Pedobacter sp. | reverse complement strand
TCAGACTATTGTTAGAGTTTGGTCAGAGTTTGCTTAGACTCTCTTAGACCTAAAGTCTAAAGAAATACAGGTTTAAAACAAATAATAGACGGAGAAGAATAGAACGACGTTAGAAGAAGTACTCATGCACAACTGGCTTTGTGGGTGCAGTAAATCGAATAGGAAGAAAAATGTAACAAATCCTAATTAATAGCATCGAAATATAAAACCTAAAGAATTATGTTAATTACAACCACAAACACAGTAGAAGGCAAAAAAATTGTTAAGTACATTGGCCTTGTAACCGGCGAAACTATAATTGGCGCTAATATTTTTAAAGACTTATTTGCAGGTATCCGTGATATAGTAGGTGGAAGGTCGGGCTCCTACGAACAAGTTTTACGCGAAGGTAAAAACACTGCCTTAAATGAAATGCAACAATATGCTTCCTCAATGGGCGCAAATGCAGTTATAGGTGTAGACCTAGATTACGAAACTGTTGGCAATGGTGGCAGTATGCTGATGGTAACTGCCAGTGGAACAGCGGTAGTACTGGAAGACTAATATTTATTTATCATTATAGTGCTTAGCACTATAATGATAAAATTTCTACCAATCTTAACCATGCCGGACTAATTGCCTGTGCGTCGATGTGTTTGATACTTTGCGAAAAAGGAGTGAATACAATCTCACGGTTAATTTGACCAACCATTACATCTGTTTTGCCTTCCAATAGGCCTTCAACAGCAGCAACGCCAAAACGACTTGCCAAAACACGGTCCATACAACTTGGTTTTCCGCCACGTTGAATATGTCCTAATACTGAGATCCTTATATCTGAATTTGGAAATTTTTCTTTTAAGGCTTCCCCAACCACATAAGCTCCTCCAGCTTCATCGCCCTCTGCTACAATAATAATCTTTGAGGCCTTATCTTTTCGGCCCGTTTCTAAACGATTAATGAGGTCATCAACCCCCATTTTAGCTTCCGGAATCATAATAGCTTCAGCACCTACTCCAATTCCACTTCGTAAAGCAATTAAACCCGAATCCCGGCCCATTACTTCCACTATAAACAAGCGGTCGTGTGATTCGGCTGTATCCCTAATCTTATCAACAGCATTCACTACCGTATTAATTGCAGTGTCATAACCAATGGTAAAATCTGTTCCTGCCAAGTCATTGTCTATCGTGCCAGGCAACCCAATTACCGGAAAATCAAACTCTCTCGAAAATAGATCAGCTCCAGTAAAAGTTCCATCTCCACCTATCACAACCAATGCATCAATATCGCTTTCAACTAAATTTTTATGCGCCAAAATTCTACCTTCTTTGGTGCGAAAGGCATCACATCTAGCTGTTTTTAAAATGGTTCCGCCACGTTGTATAATGTTGGCTACCGACTGACCATCCATTGGAATAAAGTCACCCTGAATTAGGCCCTCATAACCTCTTAAAACACCTGTAACTTTTAAATTATGGTATAAACTTGCTCTCACTACTGCTCTGATTGCAGCATTCATTCCGGGCGAATCGCCTCCTGAGGTTAAAACCCCTATATTTTTAATTGAACTCATTGTATCTATTACAGCGGCTTAAATTTATCTATGCCACTTTGTAAAAATGCAGCATAAGCTTTATCATCGTTTAAAATTGCGCCAACTGGTGGTACAAGTGGGTTTAACGCATGATCTGTTAAAACGTAATAAGGCTGCGAATTTGCTTTATATCTTGTTGCCTGTAAGTCCTGATTCCATTTACCCAAATCGGTTGTCTTTCCTTTTAGATATTTAGAATAATGAACTTTGCTTTCGGGCATTTCAATTGTACGTTCATCAACATAAAGTTGGATTAACACGTATTTATCTTTGATAAGGTTCCCTACTTCAGGATTTATCCATACATTATCTTCCATTTTTCGACAATTCACACAAGACCACCCAGTAAAATCTAGCATAATTGGTTTGTTAACTTTTTTCGCATACTCAACACCTTCATCTAGGTCAAAAAATACATTAAAGCCTTTTGGAGCGTGTATTTTCTCGCTATACTTTACTTTTTTCGGGAACGTGGTATCTACAGGCGCTGATTGGGTAGACGAACCGCCTAAAACAAAATCCTGTGTATTCATTGGTGGCGCCAAACCACTTAAAACACTTACTGGCGCACCCCATAAACCAGGTACCATATAAACAGCAAAAGCAAAAGAGATCGTTGCAAATAGTAAGCGGGGTACACTGACATATGCAAGCGGACTATCGTGCGAAAATTTAAGCTTGCCTAAAAGATAGAAGCCCATTAGCACAAATATTACGATCCACAGTGCCAGGAAAACCTCTCTGTCAAACCAATTCCAATGCCAAACTAAGTCGGCAGAAGATAAGAATTTTAAGGCTAAAGCTAACTCTAAAAAGCCCAAACAAACTTTTACGCTATTTAACCAACCGCCCGATTTAGGCATGCTGTTTAAAAAACCTGGAAATATTGCAGACAAGGTGAATGGTAAAGCTAAAGCTAAAGCAAAACCAAACATTCCAATGGCTGGGGCAAGCACATCCCCTTTTTCGCTAGCCTGTACTAATAAGGTTCCAATAATCGGACCTGTACAAGAAAACGAAACTAAGGCAAGAGAAGCCGCCATGAAGAAAATGCCCCCTAGTCCTTTACTACTATCAGCCTTCGCATCTATTTTATTAACAAACGAACTTGGCAAAGTAATTTCAAATGCACCAAAAAAGGAGACAGCAAATACCACTAGTAGGGCAAAGAAAAAGATGTTAAATGTGCCACTACTGCTCAACTCATTTAGCTTCGCCGAACCAAAAAGTAAGGTAATCAACAAACCAACGGCTACATAAATGACAATAATAGAAAGCCCGTAAATAATGGCCTGACCAATTCCTTTTTCTTTACTACCGGCCCGTTTGGTAAAATAACTCACAGTTAGCGGCACCATTGGGAAGATACAAGGCATCAAAAAGGCAAGGAAGCCGCCAACCAATCCCTCTATAAAAGTTTGCCATAATGTTTTTGACGTATCAGGTGTTTTCCCAGCTATGGGCGTTACTGTGGTTGAGCTCGCCGTATCCTTTTTTAAACTATCGGCCTTTGCTATCGAGTCTGCCGCTAGGCTATCTTGTTCACTACCTACGGTTGTAAACTCGAGGTCGTCAGGAACTGCCGTAGTAGTGTCTGTTTGTACAGTTAATGCAAAGGTTTTTTCGGTAGTAAGGCTCACAAAAAAGCCTACTAAGAAAATTAAAATGATAATTCGTTTCATTTGATGGTCCTTTTTAAATAAGAGCGTGAAATTAAGGATTATTTTGTAATTAAACGCTTTACTAGGTTAAACGAAGGTCAATTTTCTGGTTTTGCCGCTCTTCATCCTAATATTGAAGAAGTAAGGATAAAGTAGTTATGAACTAAATACGAAGTACACTAATAGTAGCTCATATACCTACTTGATACCTACTTGAACCCTACTTGAGCGCCGCTTGAACCCTACTAGATGCAGTTGTTTAGAGGGCATAAAAAAAGGATGAACCATTTTAGCTGGACATCCTCTTTTGAAAGATTATTTGGTAACTACTTTACCGGGATAGTAAATTCAATCTCGGTAGGGGGTAAACATTGTTTATCGTTACATACCATAAATTCTACTTTAGCCTTTACAGCAGTAGAACCTTTTTTCAATTTAATTTTTTGTTGAAAGACCACTTGATTTTCAAAATAAGGGACATTCATGTTAAATACCTTCTCAAATTTGTTAATGGGTTTAGGCTCTATAGTTGTACCTACTAAAGTAAAGTCTTTAGAAGGAGCGAAAGTAATCACTGTTTTATTCGGGCCACCAGGTTTAACTGTTTGCGAGTAAAGGTGCCACCCATCTTCAATTGTTGCTTTAATAAAAATCGTTGCCTCTGTTGCGCTTGTTTTTTTACCCACGGTAGCCCAGGTAATCGGATCTTCTATTTGCGCAAAAGCGCCAAGGGTAGTAAAAAACAATAGGGTTAGCACTAAAGTTATTCTTTTCATGTTGTGTGTATTTTATAGTTTTATTAAGTTATTTCTTATTAGGATGTTATTTTTTGCAAATGGTTTAAAAGCTTAATGGTTTAAACCAGCTAATTTACTTCACGGGTACACTAAAAGCTACTTCGGTAGGGGGTAGGCAAGACTTGTCATCACATACTCCAAACTCTACTTTCCCTTTTACAATAGCCGTTTTCTTATTTAGTTTTACTTTTTGTTGAAAAATTACTTCGTTTTCGAAGAAAAGCAAGGTTGCATTAAATACCTTTTCGAATTTTGAAATTGGTTTGGGCTCTATCGTTTTACCTATTAAGGTATAATCTTTGGATGGACTAAACGTAAAAACAGTTTTGGTTGGCCCTCCAGGTTTCGTTTGCTGTGAATAAAGATGCCATTTTTCTTCAAGTTTGGCCTTAATATAGATTGTAGCTGTTGTCGGACTTGTTTTTTTGGCTACATATGACCAAGTAATGGGGTCTTCTATTTGTGCAAAAGCGCCAAGTGTAGCAAAAAACAAAAGGGTTAGTACTAAGGTTATTCTTTTCATGTTGTGTAGTTTTATTAATAATTTTAAATGTCTTTTGATGAGGATGTTTTTAAAAATGCGTTAAAAAAGTTAGCTCTTTAAAATTAAACTGTAGCCGCTCACCCTGCTTATCTATTTGAAGTAATCCTGCATCCGATACCCCTTTAATGATTCCTTCAAAAACCCCATCATCTTTTTGATAGCTCGCTGGTGTATTTAGTTGATACAGCCTATCAACGTAGTTTTCTTTTAAAATGTTGTGTTTTCCAGCCCGCAATTGTAAGTATAAACTTTCTAACTCTTTGCAAATCTCTGCCAATAAGCCCATTAAATTAACATCTTTTTGTAAAATTTGGAATACAGAAGTCGCCTTTGATGTCAGCTCTTCTTCAAAATGTTGCTGATTAACGTTGATGCCTATGCCGATGATAGCATTTTTTATAACACTGCCAACAATAGTATTTTCTATTAAAACGCCTCCCAATTTTTGATTTCGGAAATAAATATCATTGGGCCACTTAATAAAGGTTTTTTCCCCTAATATGCTCGTTAATGCGTTGTTAATAGCAATGCTGACGGCCATATTCAATAAAAACTGCTTATCTAAAGGCAAGAAAAAGGGTTTTAATAAGATGCTAAACGTAAGATTTTTTCCTGGTTCAACTTTCCAAATACTATCCTGTTGACCCCTACCTGCAAACTGGTTGTCTGCCATAATTACAGTTCCCTCTGGCAATGGCTCGGAATTTGACAGTAAGTTTTTTAAAAAGTTATTGGTAGAATCGACCGCTGGTAATTTGATAAGATTTTGACCAACAAATAATGTTGAAAAAGTGTTATTTTGCAAGTGTTGATTTTATATTTGTTGATCACCAAAATTAAAAAATTTTAATGGTAAAAAAGAAAACAGCAAACCTTTCTACATACCTCTCAGAAATAGCCGTTCATGGCATTCAAGAAAAAAAAGGAAACGACATTGTTCGTTTGGACTTGAGAAATCTAAACAGTTCTGTATCCGATTATTTTATTGTTTGTAACGCCGATTCTACTACGCAAGTTAAAGCAATTGCCGATAGCGTAGAAGATGAAATATATAAACTAACCCAAACCAACCCTTGGCGCAAAGAAGGTCTAGAAAATGCAGAATGGATTATCCTTGATTATTTCGACATAGTAGTTCACATTTTTAGAACAGAAAAGCGTGACTTTTATGGCATTGAAGATTTATGGGGAGATGCCGAAACCACCACATATAAAAGCGCCTAATATTTAAACACACAGAATTGAACCAACATGGAAGAGAATAAAAATACAAAACCACAACCAAAACAAAACAAGCGAATGCCAAATATTCCTAAAAAGCCCCAAAAAGGCTCAAAGTTTAATATATTTTGGGTGTATGCTGCAATTATTGTAGGCTTGTTGGTGTTGCAGTTTATGTTTAGCAGCAACAATGCACAACAGGTAAACCAAACTACCTTTATAAATGAAATGCTCCTCCCGGGGAATGTAGAAAAGATCGTTGCCTATAAATCTGAAGATATAGCAATAGCCGAAATTTACATTAAGAAAGATAAATTAAATGATCCGAGGTATCAAAAATATATTCCAAAAAATAGCTTTAATACTTCAAATAAGGGCCCTTTGGTTAGCCTTAATTTATCTTCGATCGATTCATTTAAAAAAGAGATAAAAGATGCGCAAGATGCTGCAAAAATTCCAGCGGCCAATCAGGTAATTGTTCAAGTTGAAACTAAATCTAGCCCATGGCTAAGTGGTTTCCTTCAAATTGTATTACCATTGTTGTTATTTGCTGGACTTTGGATCTTTATGATGCGCCGTATGAGTGGCGGTGGCGGCGGTGGCGGCGGTCAGATTTTTAGCATAGGCAAATCTAAAGCTACTCTGTTCGACAAAGAAAGCCAGGTAAACATTACCTTTAATGACGTTGCTGGCTTAGAGGAAGCGAAACAAGAGGTAATGGAAATTGTAGATTTCCTTAAAAACCCTAAAAAATACACCAACTTAGGAGGTAAAATCCCTAAAGGAGCACTACTAGTAGGCTCGCCAGGTACAGGTAAAACCTTATTAGCTAAAGCTGTTGCTGGTGAAGCACAAGTTCCATTCTTCTCTTTATCGGGGTCAGACTTCGTTGAGATGTTTGTTGGTGTTGGAGCATCTCGTGTTCGTGATTTGTTTAAGCAAGCAAAAGATAAAGCACCTTGTATTATTTTTATTGACGAGGTAGACGCAATTGGCCGTGCCCGCGGTAAAAATAGCATGATGGGTGGTAACGATGAGCGTGAAAATACTTTAAATCAGTTATTGGTTGAAATGGATGGATTTGGAACTGATTCTGGAATTATCATCTTAGCTGCAACCAACCGCCCGGATGTTTTAGACTCAGCTTTAATGCGCCCAGGTCGTTTTGATAGACAAATTTCCATTGATAAACCCGATTTGAATGGCCGCGAGCAGATTTTTAAAGTTCACTTAAAGCCGATTAAAACTTCGGAAGAGGTTGATGCTAAAAAGTTATCAGCTCAAACACCAGGCTTTGCCGGCGCGGAAATTGCCAACGTATGTAATGAAGCAGCATTGATCGCTGCTCGTCGCAATAAGGTAAGCGTTGATATGCAAGATTTTCAAGATGCAATTGATCGCGTAATTGGGGGGTTAGAGAAGAAAAATAAAATCATTTCGCCAGAAGAAAAGAAAATTGTTGCTTATCATGAGGCTGGGCATGCTATTGCAGGCTGGTTTTTGGAACATGCTGACCCATTGGTAAAAGTGTCTATTGTACCTCGCGGTGTAGCAGCATTGGGTTACGCACAATATTTGCCTAAGGAGCAATTTTTATATACTACAGAACAGCTTACAGATGGCATGTGCATGACTATGGGTGGACGTGTAGCAGAAGATATCGTATTTGGTAAAATATCAACTGGAGCCCAAAATGATTTAGAGCGCATTACCAAGCTTTCTTATGCCATGGTTACCATTTATGGTATGAATACAAATATTGGTAATGTATCTTTCCACGATCCTCAAAATGAATATAACTTTAACAAGCCTTATTCAGAAAAAACATCGGAAATGATCGATCATGAAGTAAGGCTTTTAATTAGCGACGTATACGATAGAACTAAGCAGTTATTAACAGAGAAGCGAGAAGGCTTAGAGAAATTGGCGCAAAAATTAATTGAAAAGGAAATTCTTTTCCAAGCCGATCTAGAAGAGATTTTAGGTAAACGCCCGTTTGATAACCGAACCACTTACGATGAGTTTGTAAATGGCACAGGTGATCAAGCTCCTGCGGCACAGGGTTTAATTCACGACGGTGTTGGTGCCACAACCGACCCGAGTGCATCTGCTACCCACGCAGAGGAAGAAGCAAAATAAACAATGTTCAGCCTGCCTAGAAGCAGGCTGCTTTGTTTATATGGTTTACGATAGCTATTTTTGGCAAACGATATAGGATAGGATGAAAGAGAATATTTCTTCGAAAGAACTGATGTTAAAAAAGATAAGAAAGGCTTTGCTGGAAAAGCGAGATAACCCTTATCCTAATTTAGAAGAAAGCCCGCTTTATAAACAAAACGAAGAAGAACTGGAAATTCTATTTGCCGAACAGCTAACAGCGGTCTCAGGCAATTTTATCTTCTGTGAGAATGGTGTCGATTTTATAGAGAATATTTTAGAGTTAGCTGATAAATTTAACTGGCGAAAGATCTACTGTTGGGAGCCCGAATTGCAAGCGCTTTTGTCGCACTATGAATTTCCATTTTACCAAACTGATAAGGGTTTTGAAAACGCAGAGGTGGGTATTACCCTTTGTGAAGCCCTCATTGCGAGAAATGGTTCTGTAATGGTAAGTAACCAACATGCTGCGGGACGAAGACTAAGTATTTTTCCACATCAACATATTGTCATTGCGCGAACAGGACAATTGGTGTTAGACTTAAAAGATGCATTTCAACTATTAAAAGATAAGTACGGAACACAAATCCCTTCTATGATTAGTAATATCACGGGGCCAAGTCGTACGGCCGATATAGAAAAAACCTTGGTATTAGGAGCACACGGCCCTAAAGAACTATTTGTTTTTTTAATTGATGATTTTAGCTAATTCAATTAAAGGTTTTTTAATATAAAACTTATTTTTATCGCTGATAATTTTTAATTTCAGTAAAATATAATAATTTTATACTGAATACTATTTTAGTATACGGTACAGATTTGTGAACATGAACAACATTTATTCGGTAATAACTGGCACTGGAAGCTATATTCCAGAAAATATAATCTCTGGCGACCATTTTATGGAAGCTTCTTTTTTTGATAATGGAGTTAAACTTGATAAAGAAAACATTGAGATCATCCATAAATTTAGTGAGATAACTGAAATCGTTGAACGCCGCTATGCAGATGCCGATCTTGTAAATAGCGATATTGCGACGATAGCTGCTCAAAAAGCTATTGACGATGCTGGCATTGATAAAGAAACCTTGGATCATATTATCTTTTGCCACAATTTTGGGGATGTTAAAACGGGTTCGAACCGTATGGATATGCTACCTGCTTTGGCCGCCAAGGTGAAACAAGCATTAAATATCAGCAATCCAGATTGTGTAGCTTATGATATTATTTTTGGTTGTCCCGGTTGGGTCCAAGGCACAATTCAAGCCGATTATCTGATTCGAAGTGGTGATGCCAAAAAGGTGATGATTATAGGATCAGAAACTCTTTCGCGTATCATTGATCCACACGATCGCGACAGTATGATTTTTTCTGATGGAGCTGGTGCGGTAATTTTTGAAGGCAAAGAATCGAGCGAACCAATTGGTATTTTAGCACATAAAACACAAACTTTTGCTGTTGATTATGCGTCGCTACTGGTAATGGGCTCAAGTAATAATCCAGACGAGCGTAGTGGGAATACCTATTTAAAGATGAATGGGCGGAAGCTTTATGAATTTGCAGTGATTAATGTACCCCAAGTAGTTAAAAAGGCAATTGATAAATCGGGAGTTCCATTAGATCAAATTAAAATGGTTTTTATCCACCAGGCTAATGGTAAAATGGATAATGCAATTATGAAGCGTCTCTTTAAGCTTTATCAAAAAGATGCTGTGCCGGATAATTTGGTGCCTATGACGATTTCGTGGCTGGGCAACAGCTCAGTAGCAACGATACCAACGTTATTAGATTTGGTTCGTAATGGGCAGGTTAAAGGGTATAAAATTAATATTGGTGAATATGCTGTTTTTGCCTCTGTAGGTGCAGGAATGCATATTAATGCGTTTGTGTATAAATTTTAAGAGCGGTAATATTGTTCTTTACAAACGTCTTAAGCCCTGTTTAGCTTCGTTTTCAATCCCAGCTTCATATTCATGATTTTTGAGGTTTATTGCTATGTTAAAATAGGCTTTAGCTTTATCTATATTTTTCTTTTTTTCGTATATTTTACCCATTAGAACAGCTGCTTTTGCCGCATAATATTGCTTTAAAGTTTTACCATAATTAAAGGCATTTTGGTAATAGGTTAGGGCGCTATCATCTTTCCCTAGGTCATCGTTAATTCTTCCTTGCCTATAATTAAATTCGGCTTTATCTTTTAGAGAATTAAAATTTTCATTGTCGAGTTTAGCTAACATTTCACTGGCTCTATTTAGATAACCTCCATCAAACAATAACCGCGCACTGAGTAGGGTTTTATTGGGTGTTGCTGCAATCGCTTCGTTAATAGCTTGTTTATCTTTTTCTTGGTAAGTATAACCACTAGTTTTAACTTTATTAATATACTCACCATATCCGTTCTCATCTCCCTTCAGAAGCGCCAGCCATGCCAAATGTAAATAGGTGTCTTTTATATAGCTTACTCCTTTATTGTTTTGCAAATATCTTTCGAAATAGTTGGCAGCGCTGTAGTCTAACTTGTTTAAAAGTGCAACGCCCATTAGATAGTCTAAATAGGGAAAGGATTGATATAAGGATCCCGTTGGTTTTTCATTTAAAATAGCAATAGCTTGGTCATTCTTCCCATTTTTCGCTGAGGCATAAGCCTGTAGGTAAGTCTTCAGTAAACTGCTTTCAGCAAACCGTTCTGTGTATTTCATCGTTTTAGCGTAAGCCACCGGACTATGTACTACATCATTTAAAACATACGTATAGCAATAAACAACTTCTTCAAAAAACGGCTCGTATGCGGATTTAGGGAGGTTCTCTGCTAACTTATCAAGCATTGCTAAACCTAGCTGAACATTTCCTTTAATTCCAAAGGCAGAAAGAGCGGATTTTAAAAAGCCCTCAGGAAGTGTGCCCATTACGGTATTGATCAGCCCCAATCCTTTGGCGTTTAAATGAAAGGCGGGAAATTTTTTAGTATTTTCTTCTAGTAGATTGCTGGCTTTGTTAATTTCTCGAGCTGCGGTATAGTATGAACCATACCGGCCTCTAATTAAAGCCCATTGGAGGTTAATCTCCGCCATTGCATATAGATAATAAGGGGATTTAGAATCATCATTGCTTATCTGAGCTAATCTTTTCTCTTTATTGTTTTCTAAACGTTCAAAATCTTGCTTATTATCGCTGCTTATCAGATAAAAATAATCAACATAGTTTTCAAGTAGAGGTACAATGGAGTTATTAGGATGTGACTTTTTTTCGTTGGCAATAAGTTGTCGCGCCGTATTTAGCTTAAGCTCAAAAATATTTTGATAAGCCTTTAAGTAATTGGCGTTAAAATCGAAATTAGCAATAATAGTTAGCGGTGTTAATAGAAACAGTAATAGTAATTTTCTTTTTTTTCCTCTCATTACAATCAATCTTGTTTGACTTCTAAATCTGTTGTTTTATCTTTTAAAATTTCTAAAAAGAGTTTAAAGTTGATGATATAAATAAGGTCAATATCAAATATTCGCGCTATTTGAATCAGTCTTTCCGTCTTAATATCAACCTCATTTCTTTCAATTTTGCCGTAGAAGTTTACGGATAATTTAAGCATCTTAGCCATTATAGCTTGCTTAATACCTAAAAGGACTCTTATTTTTCTAATGTTTTCTCCAATGTTATCCATGAAATGATCTTTACATTTTTAATAATTCAGGGATGAATTAATTGGGCGTACATTTTTACTAAAGTAGTAATTTTCATCAAAACTCATAGTTGATATTATATCAACCACTAAAATTTGGCTGTTGCCTTTTCCAAGTCTAATTTAGCCTAAGCTTAGCCCGCCGAGATGGTGAAGTAAACTTTAATTATACTAAAACAGATTATGAAAAATTTAAAACAAATCGACTGTGTAGCACTCACAAATTTAGAATCTCAGCAAATTGCGGGGGGGAGTGATACACCGAAAAGTAGTTTTTGGTATACCCTTGGCTATACTAGCGTAGAATTAATTAACGGGCTTATTGAGTTTAGTTCTGCAGGAAGTAGAAATGCTGGGATCTGTGTAAAATGAACTATTCAAAAGCTATCTAAATAGCAAGATAGCTTTTGAAAATTTAAAGCATTAATTATTAGACTATCTGATATATTACTATGCCGGTATATGACCAAGAAACGGTATTGAACACTCATTTGGTTTATCTGAAACAAATTGGGGTTAGCAGCCAAATTATTTACGGTATTTTTCTATTATTTATACTAGTAGCGATGGGTTCATTACCGTTTTTAAATATTACGATTAGCGTAAAAGGAAGAGGTTTAATCCAAAGTACCTTAGGAAAATCGGAGCTAATAGTGCCTATTGATGGGAGATTAATACATTTAAATTTAGCGGATAATCAGAAGATAAAGAAGGGGGAAACGATAATAGTTATTGACGGCACATTACCAATGCAGCAAATTAAGGAATTAAACAGTCGAAAATTACAGATGCTAGCTCAGTTAAAAGACGCGGAAAGGCTTAGTTTGACGATGGAAGTAGGATTGACAACCCTACCCCAAGACCTGAAAACCGAAATTTACATTGCAGGCTGGCAGTTATACGCCGAACAAGTTAAATACGCAGAAAACATTCGACATCAGAACGAACTTGCTTACCAACGTCATCAAAAGCTGTATCTTAAAAATATAATTTCCCAAGCTGAACTTGAACAATATAAGTTTAATTATGAACAGGCCCTATCCGAACAACGCATGGTACATAGAAAGTATCATAGTCAATGGTTAACTGAGGCTAATCAATATCGCAATGAATTAAGGAATATTAACGGTCAAACAGCGCAGCTGAAAGAGCAAGAAAAACAATATGTTGTAAAAGCAACAGTAACTGGCTCAGTACAAAACTTAATTGGAATACAAAATGGTGCCTATGTACATGCCAATCAAAAATTAGGAGAAATTAGTCCAGATACTTCGTTGCTAGCGGTTTGTTATGTAAAATCTTCAGATATTGGTTTAATAAAAAAGGATCAATCTGTTAGATTTCAAATAGATGCCTTCAATTACAGCCAATGGGGAATGTTAGTAGGGAAGGTTGTTGATGTTTCAGATGATGTAATTGTGCTAAATCAAGATTCTTTTTTCAAGGTAAAGTGTAGGCTAGCTAAAAGTTATCTACAATTAAAAAGCGGCTACAAGGGTAATGTAAAAAAAGGAATGGCTTTGACAGCCAACTTTGCGATAACCAAACGTAGCCTATATCAATTAATATTCGATAAGAGTAGTGATTGGTTTTAGCACAAGGAATAGAAGGCCCATAAATTGTTTTTAAGATTATCTTTATTACCCAAAATATGTTCATTAAGCAACATGATATAACGGATTGTGGAGCTGCTTGCCTTGCCGCTATCGCTGCTTATTATAAATTAACACTGTCTGTCGCTAAAATTAGACAGTATGCAAGTACAGGCGAGAAAGGAACAACATTGTTAGGCCTAATTGAGGCCGCAACGAAGATGGGCTTCGAAGCTAAGGGAGTTAAGGGAACGCAAAAGAGTTTGGGAAAAATACCTTTGCCAGCTATTGCACATCTGGTTATTGAAGAAGCCATACAGCATTATGTTGTGATTTATAAAGTTAGCACTAGATCCATAAGGATAATGGACCCAAAAGATGGAAAAATGCACCGCAAAGAGATTGAGGAATTTAATAATGAATGGACAGGCGTTTTACTTTTATTATTACCTAATGAGCAATTTAAAATAGGGAATCAAAAAACGACTAACTCATTGCGCTTTTGGCAATTAATTAAACCCCATCAGCATGTCGTTTTGCAAGCGTTGTTTGGGTCTTTAATCTACACGATTTTAGGACTATGTACAGCTATTTTCGTTCAAAAAATAACCGATTACGTATTAGCTGATGGCAATCGAAACCTACTCAATTTAATGAGTATGATAATGATTGCGGTTTTATTGATCCAATTGTTGGTCGGAACTATTAAAAACTTATTTACCATGCGTACGGGGCAGCAGATAGATGCCAGTTTGATTTTAGGTTATCACAGGCACTTGCTAAGGCTACCACAACAATTTTTTGATACGATGAGATTAGGCGAGATTATCTCTAGAGTCAATGATGCAGTTAAGATTAGAGCATTTATTAACGATATTTCTATCAGCTTGGTGCTAAATACGTTCATCATACTTTTCTCTTTTGCCCTTATGTTTACCTACTACTGGAAATTGGCATCTCTTATCCTAATGATCATTCCATTATATGTATTAATTTATGCTATAGGTAATACAGTTAATAAAAAAAATCAGCGTAGACTAATGGAGGAATCGGCGGAGCTCGAATCGCAACTGATCGAAAGTTTAAACACAGTAGGCACTATAAAAAGATTTGGATTGGAAGAGTTTATTGATCTTAAAATTGAAACACGGTTTATAAAAATGCTCCGTACTCTTTACAATTCGGGAAAGGTTGTTATCTTTTCAAATTCTGCTGTAGAGTTGATATCAAGGTTGTTCGTCGTTGTTTTACTGTGGATAGGTTCTGGTTATGTTTTAGATAATGAAATTACCCCTGGCGAACTCTTTTCATTTTATGCTCTGATAGGTTATTTTACCGGACCGGCAGCATCACTGATTAATGCTAACAAGGCTATTTTGGATGCAAGAATTGCCGCTGACAGGTTGTTTGAGATTATGGATTTAGAAATTGAAGACGATTCCTCGAAGATAGCGCTCACGCCAAATTTGATTGGCGATATTTGTTTTGAAAATATATCCTTCCGATATGGAAATAAGGTAAACATCTTTGATAATTTAAGCGTGAGCATTAAAGCAGGTAGTTTTACAGCAATTGTTGGGGAAAGTGGATCAGGGAAATCAACCCTGATCGCATTGCTGCAGAATATCTATCCAATACAAGAGGGGAGCATTCTTATTGGGCAATATTCGATTAAGTATTTTAGCACCGCATCCATAAGAAAGCTGCTAAGCGTAGTTCCCCAAAAAGTAGATCTGTTTGCTGGGAGTGTTATAGATAATATTGCGGTGGGAGATAGTGAGCCTAGTATGCAAAGGGTTGTCGATGTCTGCACACAACTGGGTATCATTAAATTTATCGAGACTTTGCCAAAAGGCTTTCAAACTTACCTTGGTGAAAATGGGGCTACACTTTCTGGAGGGCAAAAGCAACGTATCGCCATTGCGAGGGCATTATATCGAAGCCCAGAAATTTTGATCTTAGATGAAGCCACCTCTTCTCTTGATACTGCGGCAGAACACGATGTACAGCGTACGATCGACTTGTTGACTAAGCAACATAAAACAATTATTATGATTGCACACCGTTTAACAACCATACGGCACGCCAATCATATTGTGGTGTTAGATAAAGGAAAAATTATAGAGGAAGGAACTCATCATGAGATGATCGCTGCCGAAGGCCATTATTATGCACTATGGCAACAGCAGTTTGCGGATATTAACTTTTAAAGGTTGATTTTCTTAAATAAAAAAGGCTGGATATAAACCCAGCCTTTCTAAATATTGTTCTGAAACAATTATGCTTCAGCTAATTCTTGTGTTAATGCTTCGTCAACCAAGATACGTCCACAATGCTCACAAACAATTACTTTTTTGCGTTGGCGGATGTCTAACTGACGCTGAGGCGGGATTTGATTGAAACAGCCAGAGCACGAATCTCTATCAATAGTAACTACAGCTAATCCATTTACTGCGTTAGTGCGTAATCTGTGATAAGCTGTTAGTAACCGCTCTTCAATTTGAGTTTCGGCTTTATCTGCTTTTTTTACTAACCCTTGCTCTTCTTTCTCAGTTTCTGAAGTAATAGTTTCTAGTTCTGCTTTTTTAAGCTCTAAATCACCTTTTCTTGCTTCAATGTTTGCTAAAGCCTGTTCATAAATTTCTGTTTTTGAGGCAATTTCGAAGCCATGCTCCTTAATTTTTTTCTCACAAACTTGTATCTCTAGATTTTGAATTTCAACTTCCTTAGTTAAAGCATCGTATTCACGATTGTTTTTAACATCTTTTAATTGAGTATCGTATTTTTTAATTAAGTTTTGTGCATCCTTAATCATGTTTTTACGATTAACAATCGCATCTTCAGTATCGTCTAATTCTGCTTTAATCTTTTGTATGCGGGTTTCTAATCCAGCAACTTCATCTTCTAGATCAGCAACCTCCATTGGTAATTCGCCACGAATTTGACGTATTTTATCAATTTTAGTATGTAAGTTCTGTAATTCGTATAAAGCTTTTAGCTTTTGCTCTACTGTTTGTTCCATTAAATGAAATAATTTATGGGGTTTGTATTATGCTCCGTTAAACGGATTGCAAAGTTAGGAAATTTTTCTTGAATATTATCTATCAACAAATTAGATTAAATTTTTGAGCGCTATCCCAAGCAATTACCTAGAATGGCTCTGCAATAAAATTCATCGTTAATATGTTTTCATTCTTATATATCTCATCGTGCCCAACTCTCCCTGTCCAAGCTCCTGTAGTGGATGGCTTCTGCCAGGTGTTCTGGTTCTATGGTTTCGCTGGCTACTAGATCTGCAATGGTGCGGGCAACCTTTAAAATACGATCGTAGGCACGGGCAGATAACCCCAGTTTCTCCATTGCCCGTTTAATCAATACTTGTCCGCTCTCATCAATAACACAGATTTGCCTTACCATGTTTGGGCTCATTTGCGCATTGAAATGGAGGGCATCATTGGCTTCAAAGCGTTTATCCTGAATAGCCCTCGCCTCCATTACCCTTCCCCTTATCAAACTACTTCTTTCCGCTTCGCGAGAGGATGCAAGGTCTGTAAAATTAACGGGGGTAACCTCCACATGTAAATCTATGCGGTCTAATAAAGGCCCCGAAATTTTACTGAGATATTTTTGAACCATACCTGGCGGGCAAATGCATTCCTTATCAGGATGATTAAAAAAACCGCATGGACAGGGATTCATCGATGCTACTAACATAAAACTACTTGGATATTCAACAGAGAAGC
>DATJDT010000250.1:0-2215 GCA_035497275.1 Pedobacter sp. | reverse complement strand
CTATATTTGGGAAGATCAATGGGCAAGCTACAAAGGTGATGAAAGGGCATTAAGCAAACATCAATTAGCTATCAGTAAAAAGAAGGAACTAATGCCTCCTGCACCAGGTGCATTATTTGTGGAACTAACTAAGCCTATTTATAGTCAGCTGGTAAGTGAGATCAGTAGTTTCTATAATAATTATTGATGCAAGGCAGCTGCTGCGGTATAGACTTGGTTAACCTGGGTGGATGAAAGGTTAGACTATTGTTAGACTATCGTTAGAGTTTGGTCAGACTCTGTTAGACCCCAGCTCTGATAAAAGGCTGTTACTTGTCATTAGATTCACAAATGTGCTGTATGGATAGGACGAACTCAGGTAAAAGGAATTATCTTTGTCGTAATGAATGCACCAATATACAATCCTTTCCAAAACTTCGATTTCAAGAATAAGTTCTGCTTTTTAAGCGGACAAGAACCCATTGAATCAAATCGTGTTTTGCCAGATTGGTTAATAACAATGGCCAATTTAAGTGGCGATGAACAAATTAAGCTTTTGGATGAGAGCATAAGAACCTATAAAAGCTTAACGGTTCCAGCTAATCCTTTAATTTACGCTAATTTTATATCGCCTTTAGAAGATAAAATAGCTGCAGCATTTGAAAAGGGATATGCAGGATTGGTTGCCCTGGAAGAAGTAGATTTATTTAATTGGATAGGTAAATTGATGTATAGCTTTCTATATATCGAAATGCAGGGCGCTATCCGCTTAAACCAACTCAGTGGTGATGGCATGAACATGTCGCAAGGGTTAATGCACAAATTTGGAAATTTGCATACCATGCTCCAAGGCATCTATCGTCAGCTTGTTTTTGAAGAATTTACGCCTTGGTCTATCGTTATTGTGCCACTAGCAGAAGCAAATACAGCATTTAGCTTCAGGGACGAAATTAATACGCTAACCTTTTCGTTAAAGTTTAAAGACTTTGGCATTGTCGCCTGCTTGCAGGATAATGGAACAAATAAAAGATACCATCAAGAAATATTGGAGTCAATAAAAGATACTAAGCTTTCAGAGCAACAATTCGAGGAAATAGCTGCACGTTTCTTTTATTCTGCCTATCTGTTTAATCGCTTACCTGAGTATAATGTTATGCCAGCGCATGATATTATTTACATTGATGCTATGCCACTTAAAGGCACACAGAATAAGGCACTGTTTGATGTTTGGGCCCATAAAACGTATGCACAGGTTTTGGAGAATTTTTGGAAACCCTGGGGTCACACCTTGTTCGAGATCATCAAAGACCCGAGTGCGCCATTAAGTTATTTTAAAGAACCACACTTACCCTCCAATTCCTAACATCTTTATGAAGTGAGGAATAATACCCGGTACAAAAATAACAGTGAAAATTAAGCCTGATATTGCACCAAAAAAGTGGGCATCGTGGTTAATATTATCCCTCGACTGTTTGGACATATAGTAGCAGTAAACCAAGTATAATACCCCGAAAACAATTGCAGGAATTCCGAAAGGGATCGGGAATATCATGATCCCACTTAACGGATTGAATAAGATAAAGCTAAATAAAACAGCACTGATAGCACCTGATGCACCTAAGCTGTTGTACCAAAAATGGTCTTTGTGCTTCATCACCGATGGAATGTCGGCCAACACCATGCTTACAAAATAAAGTACGCCAAATTGCCAATGACCAATTAATGTTTCTAGTTGAAACGCGAAGGCAACGAAGGTGAACATATTGAAAAAAAGATGCATCCAATCCGCATGGATAAACCCGCTCGAAATAAAAGTAAACAACTTTCTACCTTTAGAAACTGAATACGGGTGGAGCATAAATTTGCCATATAACTGTTGGTCGTTAAAGGCATAAATGCTGGTAATAATGGTGAAAATAAAAATTATGGAAGCTACTGGCGTTTCATTAAGATATTGCATCATCTTATTTTAAATTTAACTTAATGTCATGTTGCATTCTTCCAATGGGATAACGCATAAAGGTTTTTTCAAAGTAATCAGAATTTTTATAAACAAAGTCTAACTGGCCCCTTCCGCTTTTTGCGAGCTCTGGGTTTTTTACTATTTCTGCCGCTAATTTTTTCTTGAGTTCAGGGTCTTTCTTTAAGAGTTCTGCTGCGGTATCCTCAAATACATAAGATGAATAACCCTCTTTTTGCCCTAGGATAGAATCGAAAAAGTTCCAATTAAAAAATG
>DATJDT010000249.1:0-12056 GCA_035497275.1 Pedobacter sp. | reverse complement strand
TAAAATAAAAACAAATAAAACAAATCGAAAGTTAATTATAATTTAACTTTCGATTTTAAAAGGCATTATTTTATTTCTTTGGTTAAGATGATGTATCTAATAACGATACAATATGAAACATATGCTATTTAAACAAAATAGTGAAATCATCATCATTAATCGAGTATAAAAGAAATGAATAATTAGGATAATGTCGAATGTTAACGATGCATTAGCTGCAGCAAGCGAAACTAAGGCGCTAAAAATAGGGTGGGGTGTTTTAGCTGACGTAGCCATTTTATTTTCCGAGCAGTTTCCAAGCAAGAAAGCAGTTATCATTGCCGATCCAATTACTTATCGTGTTGCAGGAGAAAAGGTTTTCGGGCACCTTCGTGACGCTGGTGTTGAACAAGAAGAACCATTTCTATTTCAGGATCCACATTTGTATGCTGAGTATAGTTTTGTTGAACAATTAGTTGGGTTTTTAAAATCGAATGATGCCATTCCAATTGCTGTAGGTTCAGGCACTATTAATGATTTAACCAAATTAGCTGCTCATCTAACAAATAGACCATATTTGTGTGTAGCTACAGCTGCCTCAATGGATGGTTATACCGCATTTGGTGCATCCATTACCGCAAATGGGGCTAAACAAACTTTTAATTGCCCTGCACCTCAAGCTTGCTTAGCTGATATCGCAATAATTTGTAAGGCTCCTAGCGACATGACAGCTTCTGGTTATGCAGATTTGTTTGCAAAAATTACAGCGGGCGCCGATTGGATATTGGCAGATCAATTACAGGTTGAAGCAATTGATGAAAAGGCATGGTCAATTGTTCAGGACGGATTGCATTATGCACTGTCTGATCCAGAGGGAGTTCGTAAAGGCGATCCAGAAGCGATTACTAAGCTTGTTGAAGGCTTAATGTTGGGCGGATTTGCAATGCAGTGGTCTAAATCAAGCCGTCCTGCTTCTGGAGCAGAACATCAGTTTAGCCATTTATGGAACATGCAAAATCATCTGCATAACGGAGAACACGTTTCTCATGGTTTTCAGGTAAGTATAGGAACTATAGCCATAACAGCACTTTATGAAAGGTTTTTTGAAACAAATATTGATAAACTAAACATAGCTGCTAGCTGTGCTAAATGGCCAACTCCTGAAAGTTCTGATGCAGCAGCATTGAAAATATTTGAAGGAACAGATTTTCCTGAGATTGGTTTACAAGAAACTAAAGCAAAATACAGCACTAAAGAAGAACTTAGTGAGCAATTAATTTTACTTAAAGAAGATTGGAAAACTTTAAAGGACAGGCTTAGCGCACAAATTGTATCGCTAACTGAAGCAAAACGTAGATTAGCTTTAGTGGGGGCGCCAACCGAACCAGAACAGATCGGAATTTCAAGAGAAAGACTTCGTGAAACATTTATTAGTGCTCAATTTATACGGAGACGGTATACCATATTAGATTTAGCAGTGCGCACTGGTTATTTAGACCAATGGCTTGATGAATTGTTCGGTGAAAATGGTACTTGGCAAATTAATTCATATTAACTCAACCCAAAAAAACAAGTGATGGATCATACAACTAAAACAGATTTTGCTTCTCTAGATCAAACTGCAGCAAAAAAGTTTAAATACTGGCAACTAAGAACCATCATTGTAACAATGGTTGGTTATGCTATATTTTATTTTGTTCGTAAGAACTTTTCTTTTGCCATTCCTGGTTTAACTGCCGAATATGGTATTACCAAAACAAGTTTTGGGATTATTATGACCCTTGTAACTATTGTTTATGGAGTATCTCGATTTTTAAATGGCATACTTGCTGATAGGGTGAATGCCCGCTATCATATGTCGATCGGTTTATTTTTATGTGCAGTTGCTAATTTTGCATTTGGTTGGGGAGCTGATTTAAGCAGCTTGTTTACGGGAGAAACCGGAGGACCAATGTTTACCAATACGATGGTTCTCATTTTTGGTGTTATTTTAATCCTTAACAACCTCATTCAGGGAAGTGGTTTTCCGCCAGTAGCCCGTTTACTAACCCACTGGATACCACAGCACGAATTGGCTACTAAAATGTCGGTTTGGAATACTTCGCATTCTATTGGTGCAGCGTTGGTTGCTATTCTTGCCGGTTATATCATGGGTACCTTAGGGACAGATATGAGCGCTAATCCCGAAATAATTAACTCGATTGCTGCAAATTTAAAAGTTGATGTAAATGATGCCGATAAAATGAAAAGCGTCATCGAATCGGCTACCCATTATGGTGCATGGAGATGGTGTTTTTGGTTACCTGCGGCAATTGCCTTAGCCGGCTCTATTGGTTTATTTGTAACCTTACGTGATACACCATCCTCAGTAGGCTTGCCAGAACTGCATAAAACTTATAAAAAGGGAAAAGAATCATCAGCCGAATTTAAGGCATTCGTTCGCAAATCGGTTTACCGTAATAAATGGATCTGGATTTTGGGAATAGCTAATTTCTTTGTCTATGTTGTTCGTTTTGCGGTGTTAGATTGGGGTCCAACCTTCTTAAAGGAAGCGCATGGAATGACTTTATCTAATGCAGGTTGGACAGTAGCAGTTTTTGAGATTTTTGGTATTTTAGGTATGCTTGCCGCAGGCTGGGCTACTGATAAATATTTTGCAGGAAAGGCGCATCGAACTTCCTTGTATTGTATGGTTGGCGTGGCTATATTTATGACGATTTTTTTATACTTGCCAGATAGTAGTCCCCAATGGGTAATGATATTTGTATTAGCCATGGCTGGATTTTTTATTTATGGTCCGCAGGCACTTATTGGTATTGCAGCGGCAAATCAGGCAACAAATAGAGCAGCGGCCACTGCAAATGGCTTAACAGGTTTATTTGGCTATGCTAGTGGACTTGTTTCTGGAGTTGGCGTAGGCTATATGGTCGATTCGATAAATAAAACCAATCCTGGCAAAGCTTGGGATTATGTATTTATGATGATGATTGGAATGGCGGTAGCCGGCGTGCTTATATTCGCCTTAATGTGGAAAGCTAAAGCTCATGGATATGATGAGCTGGAAAATTAATTATGATAGAATTGAAAGATAAAATGTTCGAAGGAATTCACCAACCTATTTCACCTCAATTAATTGCGCAACTAAAGCGAGTTAAACATGTTGCACTTGATATGGATGGCACCATTTACAATGGAAGTACCTTGTTTCCGTATACCGTTGAATTTTTGGCAAGTTTAAGGCAAGCAGGGATTGGTTATTCTTTTTTGACAAATAATCCTTCAAAAAATAGAGCAGATTATTTAACACATCTGGCAAAAATGGGCATAGCAGCTAATGCCGACGAAATGTATACTTCGGCTTTAGCAACTATAGATTATCTAAAAAATAATTATCCTGAGATAAAACGCCTATTTATTCTAGGTACACCTAGTATGATTGCCGAGTTTGAGGAAAATGGATTTATTTCGACCGCTGATGATGCTAATGATATACCAGATGCCGTTATTGTGGGATTTGATAGTACCCTGGTTTATGCACGATTATGTCGCGCTGCTTGGTGGATAAGCCAGCAAGTGGTTTATATTGCAACTAATCCCGATTGGGTATGCCCAACAGATCAGCCTGTTATTTTGGTCGATTGTGGTGCGATTTGCGCTTGCTTGGAAGGCGCTACAAAGAGAAAGCCGGATGTAGTGATAGGCAAACCAGATCCCAGGATGTTGGACGGTATTTTACATCGATACGGATTAGCGTCAGATGAGATAGCTATGGTTGGCGATCGATTATATACTGATGTTAAAATGGCTATTAATGCCAATGCCTTAGGGGTATTAGTGCTGTCGGGCGAAGCAACCCTTGCCGATACTATTCATGCAGAAGTTAAAGCTCATGTAATAGCTGATCATATTGCTGCATTTGGAGCATTGCTATTGGCAGCTAAAACTTTATAGATTGAGTTGACTAATTAGACGATTCTCTTAACGTTATCTCCCCAAATTCTCTGGATGGTTTACGCTCTGTTAATTGAAAGAAGCCAGTGGTATATTTTTCGTACCCTGTAAGCATAATCAAGATCCGGTAGTTGCCTTTGGGAAGTTTATCAAATAGGAAATAGCCTTTGTCGTTTGTTCTAGTCATTCTTACAACCAGCGAATCAGACGCCAATGAAACTACACTGTTTTTAAAAGGCACCGCTTTTTCATTCAGCACCTTGCCAATTACCTTGCCTGTAATGTCTGTTGTTGAGGAGGAACTCAATTTGAACAATAAAGCGATAAGAAGGAGTCTAAAAAAAATGAACATAATTTGTTGAGGATTAATATTAATCTAAAGCTAATGCGTTGTTAAATTAATTAAAATCATTTAACAAAGTTTAACTGGTTGTTTAACAAAGTTTAACAGAATTAAATCCTTTCTTAACCATTCGTCCTTAATTATTATCTTCGGCCTACTATTTAAATCAAGACACGAGATATGACAAGTTTTTCTTTACAGGATAAAGTAATCGTAGTAACTGGCGGTACAGGTATTATTGGGCAATCGTTTATCAAAGGTATAACCGAAGCAGGTGGTACAGTAGCGATATTAGGCCGCAATCAGGAAGTAGCGAATAATAGGGTAGCAGAAGTAGAAAAAAATGGTGGCAAGGCAATCGCACTCATTGCCGATGTATTGGACGAAAATGCTTTAGAAATAGCCAGAGATAAAGTGTTGAACCGGTTTGGTAGAATTGACGGACTTGTGAATGCTGCTGGAGGAAATATACCGGAGGCTATTATTTTAAAAGAGGATGATATTTTTGGGATGAATATGGATGGCATGCGTAAGGCTATGGAACTTAATCTTTGGGGAACCTTAATCCCGACCCAAATTTTCGGTAAAGCCATGCTCGATGCTGGAAGGGGAAGTATTGTAAATATCTCATCCATGAGCTCAAAGAGAGTAATTACAAGAGTTTTGGGATATAGTATGGGAAAAGCTGCAATAGATTGTTATACGCAGTGGTTTGCTGTTGAGCTTGCTAATAGATTTGGCGATAAAGTTAGGATGAATGCAATTGCACCTGGCTTTTTTTTAACAGAGCAAAATAGAGCATTACTTACCCAACCAGATGGAAGTTATACAGAGCGGGGAAATTTAGTGATTAGGCAGACGCCATTTAAACGCTTTGGTGCTACTGATGAATTAATCGGTGCGCTGCAATGGCTTTTAAGTGATGCCTCTACGTTTGTAACAGGTACAGTTATTAATGTAGATGGTGGCTTTTTTGTTAATAGCGGGGTGTAGCTTATTATTTTTTAAGAGCAAGATATCCGCCTATAGACGCAATTGCACCAAATGCGAATAACAAATCGCCATTTAAAGGTAATGCGGTTGTTGTAGCTTGATTGCTTACCACTAAGTGATTAAAAGATACATTACTTGCACTTACGGTATAGGTTAATACTAAGATCGTTATTAATACAAGAGTAGGTTTTAAAAATTTCATTGCTATCATATTTACAAATGAGTAGACAACAGTGATGCCATTTGTAAATTTTAGCTTTATTTATCAATCTTGGAAAGAAAGAATGCTATTTAAAGCCTATTTGGATGGGTTTTTAGCTCCGTGTTAAATTTGTGAGGAATTGTGAGCTATAATTCCACGTTTTTAAAATTGGGTAAAATTGGGGAACATTTTACCAGTAGTCAACAATTTATGGGGCTATGCTATTGTTTTTTCAAAGCAAATACTGTTAGTTACACCTTTATATTGGCCGTAATTTGGAATTTGCTGGTAACCCATTTTATCATATAACGCAACAGCTGCAGTTTGTTTTATTCCTGTTTCTAAGATATAATTTTTAAATCCCAATTCTAGTGCCCAGTCTTCAAGCGCTGTTAATATTTGAGAAGCAACTTTCTTGCCTCTTGCTTCCTCTTTCACAAACATTCTTTTTATTTCAACTTTATTGTTTTCAAAGGGTTTAAATGCACCACAGCCAATGGGTGTTTGATTGTCAAAAGCGACTATTACATTTTTAAGCATGGTAATTTTATTAAATTGTGCATAAAATGAATGCTCATCACCATCTGTAACAGCTAAATATTCATCCAATAATTTTACAAGTTCTATGAAATCCTTATTTGTTGAATCGGTTCTTAAAAGCGTAATCATGGGGTAAATATAAGCAATCTATTAATTTTAATCTACCAGCTGTTCCGCCATAATTTGCAAGCATTTGGCTCTTGCATCTGCCGCATTTTTAGCGGATAATATAATTCTTAAAGGCATTTTTGGATCGTTTTCTATATGAAAACCGTCAAAATCTTTTGGGTCCAAAATTCTTTCAA
Organism: Pedobacter sp.; assembly: GCA_035497275.1. Classification (GTDB taxonomy): domain Bacteria; phylum Bacteroidota; class Bacteroidia; order Sphingobacteriales; family Sphingobacteriaceae; genus Pedobacter. Next base: position 5,743 of record DATJDT010000249.1, on the reverse strand, counting down.
TCGCGAAAGTAGTGGTATTAATCACCAGTACTTGATAGGCATATTCGTTATTATCAAGACTTTTTACTTCTTGTGGAAAATCAAATGTTTCAACCTCGAATTCATCGTCTTCAAAAAGATAAAGGTCAATATATTTTGAAACCGCTTCTTCATTTTCAAATATTCCAGCTATCCAATAACCATCACCGTTTTTTCTATCTACTGTTAAAATTTGTAATTTTTTATTCATGGTAGTTCATTTTGTGTACAAGTTACTCTTGTTCGAAGTTTTTAGTAAGCTCGTTAGTTTTAAATAAATCTAGCGAAAAATAGCAGACTAAACAAATACGTTTAGGTGTTTTTCTCGAAATCTTTTGAGTTTGCGGCATGTCAAAAGATGTAGAGCTTTTTAAAAAAACTTTAGGCAAACATGTTGCCCGTTTGCGAAAGGAAAAAGCCTTAACTCAAGCAGAACTGAGTGCTTTGATCAATAAAGACTTCCAGAGCATAAGTAGGATAGAAAACGGAAAAATAAATCCATCATGCTACCTTATCCTGCAAATTGCGAATGCACTGGAAGTTAATGTAGGAGAATTTTTTAAGGAATAGTAATGTTTTGCCGACCTTAATCAGTTTTCTTTTTGGAAGCAGCTTTAGGTTTTTTAATTACGGGCGTACTCGCAATCTCCTCATCCTTTTTAACAGCCACCTTGTTTTTTGTCACCTTTGCCGTCGATTTTTCTGCACTAATAGCTTTAGCTTTTTTTACTGTTACAACTTTTTCAGTTGCTATGACTTCTTCTTTCGGAAGCTCAGGAGTAGTTTCTGTTCTTTGAGATAAAAAGATTTCTAAGATCTGCTTTAAATACAATTCTGGTTTTGGCATGTGAATTACGGTACCAGGCTCTTTATCTTGAGACGCTTTTATATAAGCAGATTTTATTTTGCCCCAATCTTTAGAATATAATTTAATAAACATTGCTACAAAATCATCTGAATTGTATTTTTTTGGTAATCTACCAAGTACTGCCTGAATTTTTTCTTCTTTGCGATGTAATACTGCCATTTTTTTTCTTTGGACAAAGATAGTTAAATAGTCTGAAGTTGAGTGTGTAACCCCATATACCAATGCAAAACAAAATTTGTATTGGAGCTAAATTAAAACCATTCAGTTGAGAAACTGTTACTTAAATAAATATACTTAGATACAATAGTATGGAAAACGAAAATAAAAATATCAAGACAAAGGAAAAGTTTGTCGACAAAAGTGTTCATCAAACGTACAATGGGGGTAAGCCTGTGGGTTATGGGAGCAGTATTCAAAATAGCGGGAATGGGAATCGAAACCGTCCGCAAGATCAAGATCAGCAAGATCCACATTTAAGACAAAGCGCAAAAGAAAAGGAACAATAAACCTTATTTCACAGCATATTCAGTGCGAATAGTAATGCTTGCTGTTTTGTTTTTAGAAGAGGTATTGAACGCGCCACCATAGCTGAAATCTTCGTTGCTATTCTTTCCAGTAATTTGGAATACGCCCATATTGGCATATTTTAAATCACCCAAGCTGCTTCCCGCGTTTTCAGCGATGCTTTGAGAACGATCTTTAGCATCTTTACTGGCCTTTGCCAATAGATCTATCTTTAATTCCGACATCTTAGTATAATAATAAGATGGAGCTGCAGAGTTCAATTCAATTCCACTCTGGATCAATTCTGTAATTTCACGACTAATCTTTTCAACTTGGTCGATATTTGTAGATTCGACTTTTACATTTTGAGTTAAGCTATAGCCTCCAAAATTATTGGAAATTAAGCGTCCATTGTTGTCATATTGCGGATTATAAAGCTTGTTGATGTTGACAGCTGAGAAAACAACTTCATGATCTTTTATGCCCTTTTTAGAGAGGTAGGAGCGAATTGCCAGCTCATCATTTTTTAAACTGGAATAAGATTCTTTTAGATCCATACTTACACGGGAGTAATCCCCACGCCATACGATCAAATCACTTACAAAATCTTTCTCCGCCTTTCCTGTAACCATTACACGCGTTTTGTCTTTGTATTTATACGTATAGCCACCAGCTAGGATAAAAGCTGATATTATTATGCCTATTGCAATAATTGCTGGAAATGAATAACTTTTGTCTAAAGGCCTCATATTATATAGCTTAGCTTTGTAATGTTTGATGATTAAATATAACAATTATTTTAACCATCAAGCAAGATGTCGGTTAACCTTATTTATAAAATTGTTAATATCGAAAGGTTTGCTTATAAATTCTTCAGCTCCGCATTGTTGCCGAATGTCATTGTTTTGATAATTTGCAGACATCATCATGATTGGAATAGCGTCGGTTTTACTTTCTTTTTTCATTCTCTCGCAAATATCTATTCCGTTGCCATCCGGTAGCATTATATCTAATACCACCATATCTGGAAGATGTTTTTTCATTTGCGTCCAAAACTCTTTTGCAGTAGGGCACGACTTCACTTGATAATGTTCATCTATTAAGAGATACTCAAGTATTTCTCTTATATCTTCATTGTCTTCAACTATATATATGCACTTTTTCATGGGCATGTTCTAACCGTGTTAGGTAAAGGACAGCGAAAACCCCCAATTGTTTTAATTACAACTAAAACGTTTGTTTATTTACTAAGAAAAAATACGGAAATGAGTCTAATATTTACTTTGAGGTAAATTATTTAGTTTTTGTATTTTGTGTATATTTTTGCCCAAATTGGGTAATTTAATACGCAATTTGTGTATAGCAAGCCCCAATTAAAAAATTACTTTATCCACAAAAAATTGATGTTGAAAAAAAATATTTATAAATAATTAAATATATTAACTTGTTAATAATCAGCTAAATTGTGCTATATTCGAAGATTTTACTCCTGTTTGCTATTATTTTATTTTTTAAAAAATTATAATTTTTAAATAAAATGATTTAGATTAGATTAATGGCATGGCATATTTGGTTTTCTAGTTAAAACCTAATTATTCAAGTTAAAATATTCATCTACCTATGAAAATTTAAAATGAACTAAATTAAATGTAAAACCATAAACATCAATACTATGAACGCTCTTAAAACATTTTCCCCGAGTAAGATTTCTTTTATGTTTTTTTTGGTTACACTCCTAATCGGTGCAACAATGCAGACTAATGCTCAAACATTATATCGCGCTTCTGTTGTGGCTGATTTCGATCTTATTGAAAATCCAGCAGTTGAGCCCCATGTTGAAACGGCTAACGAAATTAAGAGCGAGGGTAGTTATTTACTTAAGGACGGACAGCTTGATGAAATTTATAATCTAAAGTTCGTTTTACCTAATGTACAAGTAAAGGCACAATCAACAAATAACATTATAGGGGAAAAGAAAGTAACTTTCGAGCAAACGCATGTAATGGTTTTACCAATGATGGGGATGGTACATTTTGTAGGTTCTTTAACAATTGGAGATGTTAGTAATACCGGAAGCTTTCTTTTGAAGTTTAAAGTAAATAGCGACCAAAGTATTTCTTTTAATGGCGAAAAGGCAGTAAAATTAATTCAATATTATCCGGGTGCTACTGCTAAAACCGAGGATGAAGTAGACCTTGCTATTAATTTTGTGCTTAAGAATGATAAAAATAATCCTGTATTCTCAAATGTAAATTAAAAATATAGATTGTTAGTGAAGTTAAACTACTTCCTGATTTCTACTGTAGTTTCCAAAAAAACTAATTTTCTGAACTCCATCATATCAATATTATTTAAAGCTATACATCCATTCGTCCAATCTTTCTTCTTTTTAATACCCTTAGAAGTACCATGTATCATGATATTGGTACCAGGAGTTAGGCCCTTTTTCTTTGCTCTTATTAGATCGATCTCGTTAGGATAGGAGATGTGAAAGGAATGGAAGCTTGGACTGTTCCACTTTTGATAGTCGATCCTATAAATTCCTTCAGGTGTTTTTCCATCGCCTTCATATTCCTTTTGCCCAAGAGGCTGGGGTCCCAAGCTTATGGAATAGCTTTTTATTGTTTTGCCTTTTTTTTGCAAATACATTTTTCGTTCACTTTTAATCACTAGTACCTTATCGACCATGCTCCTTAGTCTGAGGTTTTCTTCAGCGTTTTTCAAAGCAGTTTCATAATCGATTTCTTTATACAGGGGGCTCATATACTGGCCTTGTCCCATCATTATCTTTGCAGATTTTATTATTTTACGATAATCATCTGTTTTACCTGTGGTATCACCAACTATTTTCCTAATCAATAGATATTCATTTACATCGAACGCTGTTATTGATGTTCTATAGATGTTTTAAAGCTTTTCGTTTTGTTCCGCAAACTGTAATGCACGCTCGTAAGATGTTTTAGATAGAGCTAAAAACTCTTTCGCATTTTTGATAATCCGTACATAGTTTTCGAGATTTCCTACGGTATCAGTAACCTTTCTCAATAAGACATAATCATTCACGTCTTGCTGGGTAATAAAAATTAAGGTGTCTGTTTTTGGTGTTTTAATTCTAGTGCTGTCCAAAATTTGAGCCTTGCCAGCTAAGGAAAAAACAACTATTAGTGCAAATGGAAAAAGAAATTTAAACATACTTTAACATACAATATGTACAAGTATAGTAATAACTAATTAAATAGTTAATTAATTTCTTAATTAAATTTCCTCGTTCAATTTTAGTAAAAAGTCTTTCAACTTTTCTAAAGAAGCAATTACCTTTTGATTTTCTTTAACCTCACTGGTATTATTTTTTAGATGGTCTTTCGCCCCTTTTAACGTAAAGCCTTTGTCGTCCACCAAATGAAATATGATTTTCAGATTTTCTACATCTTCAGGGGTAAATAACCTATTTCCTTTTTTGTTCTTCTTAGGTTGTAATACATCAAATTCTTTTTCGTAAAACCGAATTTGAGAGGCCTTTACACCAAACATTTCGGTTATTTCGCCCATGGTATAATACATTTTATTGATATCCCTCTCTTTGTATGGCATGGTTTTATCTGATTATTAGTGAATTGTAGCTTTTACTTAAAGTATTCAAATGTAAATGGATTTTAGTAGAATACCGCAATAAAATTTTAATTTTGTAGCCATGACGGCTAAAGAAATAAGACAGACCTATTTAGATTTTTTTAAGAGCAAGCAGCATCACATCGTAGCTTCGGCACCTATTGTGGTGAAAAACGATCCTACTTTGATGTTCACCAATGCAGGGATGAACCAATTTAAAGATTTGTTTTTGGGCGAGGCGGCCATAAAATATGCACGCGTAGCCGATACTCAACGCTGTTTAAGAGTGTCCGGAAAACATAATGACTTGGAAGAGGTAGGTATTGATACTTATCATCATACGATGTTTGAAATGTTGGGTAACTGGAGTTTTGGAGATTATTTTAAAAAGGAAGCAATCGCCTGGAGTTGGGAACTGTTAACAGAGGTTTTCAAAATTCCGAAAGACCAGTTATATGTTTCTATTTTTGAGGGCGACGAAAAGGAGGGGCTTCCGCGTGATACCGAAGCATTTGAGTTGTGGAAACAATTTGTTTCAGAAGATCGGATTATTTTAGGAAATAAGAAAGATAATTTCTGGGAAATGGGTGATACAGGTCCTTGTGGCCCTTGTTCTGAAATTCATGTAGATTGTAGGCCAAGTGCTGAGCGAGAGGCAATCAATGGAAAAGATCTTGTTAATGCTGATCATCCCCAGGTAATTGAGATTTGGAATAATGTATTTATGCAATTTAACCGTTTAAA
>DATJDT010000248.1:0-5671 GCA_035497275.1 Pedobacter sp. | reverse complement strand
CCCGGCTGTGGACCTGACCAGCCTTAATCACTAAGTTTTTGCTCACTTCAGGATCATTGAATGAAATAAAGTGTGTTCCTGGAACTGCATTGATTACCCCATCAACCTGTACTTGTTCCAGTTTTCAAAGGGTTCATTTGCCCCTTGAGGAGAAAAAACACATGCCGCCTGTAGGCAAAACGCAATTAACTCCTTTGGAGATTACCATCCTGACCCAATGGATCAAGAAAGGCGCAGATTTTAAGCTGCGCGTTGCGAAACTTGCACCTACTGACACGCTTTATACGATTGCGGCTAATTTGCTGAAGGCTAAAGAAAATGATGCTTATACGTTTGAGGAAGCTGATAAGCAAACTGTACAGAAATTAAACACTGCTAACCGTGTTGTACTTGGAGAAGCAACAAACTCACCGGGATTGGTAGTTAATTTCTTTCATAGTCGCCTTTTTAAAACAGAACAATTGAAAGATTTGCTGGTTGTAAAAAAGCAAATCGTATCGCTCGATTTATCGAAGATGCCGATAAAAGATGCTGAGGTAAATTTAATTAGTGAACTAGAAAACCTTCGAATGCTTAATTTGAATTTCACCAACATTACTGGAGCGGCTTTAAGTGAGTTGAAAAAACTTAAATATTTGAAAACACTGGCACTTTCGGGAACGAGCGTTACTGCAAAAGAATTACAGCAGCTAAAAGGTTTTGCCAAACTTAATAAAGTTTATTTATGGAATACGCCAACCTCGCAGGCTGAGCTTGCGCAATTGAAGCAACAATTTAAGGCAATACATTTCGAAAGTGGTTTTAAAGGTGATACCATTGTGCTAAAATTAGCTGATCCAATTATTGAAAACGAAGAAGCAGTTTTTAAAGGTACGATGCCCTTAATTATCAAGCATTATATCAATGGAGTGAAAATTCGTTTCACAACAGATGGCAGCGAACCAGATAGCCTTCGTTCGCCGCTCTATAAGGGTACTGAAGTTATTAGCGGTAAGACATTTGTGAAGGCAAAAGCTTACAAGCCTGGTTGGATAAGCAGTAATTTAGTGCAGAAGAATTTTTATACCAGTAAATATACGCCAGATACAGCCGTGTTTATCATACCACCTGAGCCAGGCTATAGCGGGAAAAGCAAAATGTTAAATGATTTTGTAGTAGGGAGTACCAATTTCCGTTTAGGCAACTGGTTGGCTTGGCGATTTACCAAAATGGATGTGCTGATGAAGTTTGGAAAACCTGTGTTGGTTCAAAATATTACTTTAAGTAGCTTAGTTGATGTAGCCAGTTATATTATGCCACCAAAAGATATCGAAATATGGGGAGGTAACGACGAAAAGCAACTGAAATTATTAGGTCACGTTAGTCCAGAGCAACCAACCATGGTTAAAGCGCCTTTTTTAACTGCATTTGAATGTAAGTTTAGTCCTACAACCGTTAAATTTATTAGGGTAAAGGTGACACCTGTTTTTAGCCTTCCTAGTTGGCATCCTGGTAAGGGAGATAAGGCTTGGGTATTTTTTGATGAGGTAATGGTAAATTAATATTCCCCTAGCTCGGCTAAGAACCTATTTTATTTGATTGAGAAAAAACTTAAAATAAATTGTGTAATCTAGAAGTTACTTATATATTTGTGTAACTCATAGGTTACTCATTATGGATAGAACAATTAAACACATTTTTACATTTGATCAAAAGCCGGAGGTTGTTTGGGACTATTTAACAAAGCCTGAATTACTGGAGCTATGGTTGATGCAGAGCAATTTTAAACCAGTTGTTGGAGAGAAATTCGAATTTAAAACCAAGGCAATTCCACGTTTTGGTTTTGATGGAAATATTTATTGCAAAGTGACAGAAATCATTCCTTTCGAAAAGCTTTCTTATACATGGAGGGGTGGAAATCCGAAGGAAACAAATAAACTTGATTCGGTAGTAGTGTGGACTTTAACAGCGAAGGATGGCGGTACAGTTCTTGTTTTAGAGCACAAAGGTTTTAAAGGGCTTAAGAATTTCTTCTCATATTTAGTGATGAACAAAGGCTGGCTTAAAATTGGAAAAAGGTTAACTAAAAAATTAAACGAAACAATTTATGACGAAAGCAAGATTTGATGCGTTTCAGGTTATTGCTGATCCGAGCAGGAGACAGATCCTGCAATTACTTGCAGAAGACAGCTTAACGATCAACGCGCTAGCGAAGAATTTCGACATGAGCAGGCCTGCGGTTTCGAAGCATATTAAAATTTTGGATAGTGCTGGGTTTATTTCTATTGAGGATATTGGAAGGGAACGTTATTGCATTTTAAAACAAGATGGGTTTATAGAAATGCAAGAATGGATTAATTATTTTGATAATTTCTGGGCAAGTAAGTTAAAGACTTTACAAGTATTGTTAAACGACAAAAACTTGAAGAAATAAAGCTTAGGTTTGTTATTATTTTCTAATTATGAGTACTAGTTATTTATCCAGTATAACCAAGCAATTTGAATATTATAAAATGCTTGGAGAAAGAGCAATGGCACAATTGCCTGATGAAGCATTTTTTTGGCAGTATAATGAAGAGAGTAATAGCATTGCTATGATATTGCAACATATTAGTGGAAATATGTTATCTCGATTTTCTGATTTTTTAACAACCGATGGCGAAAAGCCTTGGCGAAATAGAGATGAAGAATTTGAACCGAAGATCTTAACTAAGGACGAATTAATGGACAAGTGGGATAGGGGTTGGAAATGTTTGTTAGCAGCTATCGATGATCTTACAGCAGCGCAATTAGAAGACATTGTTTACATCCGTAACGAAGGACATACTGTTTTGGAGGCGCTTAATCGCCAGCTTGCACATTACCCTTATCATATCGGACAGATTGTTTTCGTTGCTAAGATGGTTGCGAATGAAAATTGGAAAAGCTTGTCAATTCCCAGAAATAAATCTGCTGATTATAATTTAGGGAAGTTTTCGCAAGAGAAGTCGAAAAGGCATTTTACGGATAATCCGTAGTTATGCTTCCTCGTATTCTATTTCTGCTTTAATAATTTGTAAATCTATAATTATAAGTTTATCGGCATTGGAAATAAAAAAAACTGCGAAATTTCTAAGATTTTTCGCAGCTTTTGATTAAAATTTGTGGAGCCGAAGGGGTTCGAACCCTTGTCCAGTTGTGTGATAAATTACACCTTCTACATGCTTATTTTCCAATTAATTGTCGGGAGGAGTCGGGCTGGAAACCGACCTTGACTTTCTCCTTAGGTACTTTGTTTCGCAAATGTATCGTACCCTACAAAAGCTAGCATTGTTATTTCGATGCCTCTGATGCTAACCTAACATTGCGGCAGTTAGCGAGACAAAAGCTATTTAATTCTAAATTAAGCAGCTAAGGCGTAGTTATTTTCGCCAATTATTGTTTTGAACGTTCTCTTTTAAGTGCTCTCCGTACAACGCACTGCATGCTAACATACTTAGCGCCACCCTGTCAAATCCAAAACGGCCCCATGTTAAAGTTTGCAGTTTTTAACTTTTAAGTTATCGAACATAGCCTAAAACAAACAGCAAACTGAGTACAAATATACAAAATATATGCCAAATAACCTATGTGGAATAGATAATGGCTAATTGTTTACATTGGTTTAACTGTTAAATTACTTGCGACCTGGATATTTAGCTAAAGCGATTTCCAAGCAATCCATTGCAGCATTTAAATCATCTGTATTTAATACGTAGGCCATCCTGACTTCGTTTTTACCACTACCCGGACTTGAATAAAAACCTGTTGCTGGTGCCATCATTACGGTAGCGCCATTGTGTTCAAAGCTTTCTAGCATCCATTGGCAAAATGCATCAGCATCGTCGATAGGGAATTTAGCAACTACATAAAATGCGCCACCAGGGTTAGGACAAAATACACCATCCATATCGTTTAAGCGCTTTACCAACGTATCGCGACGTAGTGTATATTCTTTATTTACTTCTTCGAAATAACTATCTGGGGTATCTACAGCTGCAGCACCTGCAATTTGCTCTACCATTCCGGGACTTAATCTTGCTTGCGCAAATTTTAACCCTGAAGCAATAACTTCTTTGTTTTTAGTAATCAAACAGCCTAAACGAGCTCCACAAGCACTGTAACGCTTTGATACTGTGTCCATAATTACTACATTTTCGGCTAAACCGTCTAAGTGCATAGGAGAAATGAACTCTCTTCCATCATAACAGAATTCACGGTAAGCTTCATCAGAGAATAAGAACAAATCATATTTTAAGCACAATTCTTTTAAAGCCTCTAATTCTGCTCTTGAATATAAATAACCAGTTGGGTTATTAGGATTACAGATAATAATTGCTTTAGTTTTTGAAGTGATTAATTTTTCGAACTCGGCAATCGGCGGAAGGGCAAAGCCATTCTCAATATGGGATAGAATTGGTTTAACTACTACATTGCTCATACAAGCAAAGCCGTTGTAATTCGCATAAAATGGCTCTGGGATAATAATTTCATCACCTTCATTTACGCAAGTTTGCATGGCAATGGTAATCGCTTCTGAACCACCAACAGTTACTAAAATATCAGCAGGAGTAATATTGTAGCCTAATTTATTATAATAACTTGCTAATTTTGTTCTATAACTTAATGTTCCTTCTGATGGGGTATAAGCCCATACATTGAAATCAATGTTTTTAATTGCATCCAACATTCCATCTGGTGTTGCAATATCTGGCTGACCGATATTTAAATGATACACTTTTTTACCTGATGCTTTGGCTTTGTCGGCAAAAGGTGTAAGTTTTCTAATTGGTGAGGCGGGCATTTGAATCCCTTTGTCTGATATTCTTGGCATGGCGCAAAAATAAAAAAACCCGTTGATATAACGGGTTTTTTAAATGTAAATAATGTGTGTAACTATTTTGTAGCTCCTTCAACATATACCCCTTTAATAAGAAGTACTTTTGTTGTGGTTCTAGCATTAGAGGTTAACGTAATTGATTTAACAATTGGAACTGCTGGACCAGCAGGCGTTAAAGTTACTTTGATAAAGCCTTTTTCACCTTTTTTAATGGGCAATTTAGTGTATTCAGGTACTGTGCAACCACAAGTAGTCTCTACTTTAGAAATAATGATAGGAGCGTCGCCAACATTGGTGAAATTAAAAGTATGAACAACTGGTTTTCCTAGTACAATATTTCCAAAATCATGTACCTCTGTGTCGAATTTAAATTCTCCAGGTTTTGTTTGAGCCATACTAACAGCTGTAAAGCCGATAACGATTGCGATTAATAAAAATAACTTCTTCATGTGCTTATGTTTTATAACAAACTTAATGTTATTATTTCTTATTACAAAAAGTATTCCAATATATATATTACATCAATTATGAGGCAAATTTTAGAATTTATGTATCTTTGCGACCTAACCATTTCTGCTTATGATGTCAAACAGCAAAGTAACAACAGCCCAAATTGACGCCGCTGAATTAAGTTTTGACGATTTCAAATTAATCGTTTTAAATGATTACAAAATTGCTGTGGAAAGCAGGCAGGCCAGTATTTTAGGCCGAAGAGAAGTGCTGACAGGTAAGGCTAAGTTTGGGATTTTTGGAGATGGGAAAGAGGTGGCGCAAATTGCGATGGCTAAGGCTTTTCAGAAAGGTGATTGGCGGTCGGGATATTATAGGGATCAA
>DATJDT010000247.1:0-11378 GCA_035497275.1 Pedobacter sp. | reverse complement strand
AAATCCTAATAATAGACGACGACAGCAGAAACATATTTGCCTTAACGGCTGTCCTTAAAGCAAAAAAATACGCCTGCTTATCTGCTAACAGCGCAAAAAAAGGTTTTAACCTGATTGAAGATGATGAAGATATAGCTGTAGTGCTCATGGATATGATGATGCCTGATATGGACGGTTATCAAGCGATGTCGAAAATGAAAGAATTGCCAAAATTAAAAGACATTCCCGTAATCGCAGTTACTGCGCAGGCAATGGTTGGAGACAAAGAAAGATGTTTAGAAGCCGGAGCCGTAGGGTATATTTCAAAACCAATTAACATCGATGAATTAGTTACTCAAATCAATAAACATCTATAACGTGCCCAATCAAATCACCATAAGCGACGAACAAATTGAGTTTTTGCTAGCAGATGTGCTCGCGCTATATGGTTATGATTTTACCGGCTATTCAAGAGCGTCATTAAGACGCAGGATCCATCGCGTATTTGGTATCGACAAGCAAGTAAGCTTTGCCGAATTCAGATATAAAATTATCAGCGATAAAAGCTATTTTAAACGTTTTGTAGAACAGATTACCGTAAATGTTACTGAAATGTTTCGTGATCCAGCATTTTACAAAACCTTAAGAAATCAGGTGTTTCCACACTTTGGAACTTATCCATTTATTCGGATCTGGCTTGCTGGATGTTCAACTGGCGAAGAAGCTTATTCTATAGCTATCGTATTAAAAGAACTCAACTTATTAAATAAATCACTAATTTACGCTACAGATATTAATCCTATAGTTTTAGAGAAAGCATCGCAAGCCATGTTTCCAATTAGCCAAATGAAACAGTATTCCGAAAACTACATCTCATCGGGAGGGATAAAGGATTTCTCATCCTACTATAGCGCTAATTATTCACTGGCTAAATTTGGTGATGACTTAAAATCAAAGATTATTTTCTCGACCCATAATTTAGTATCCGACCATTCTTTCAACGAATTTCAGCTAATATTATGCAGAAATGTGCTAATCTATTTTGACAGGAGTTTGCAATTTAATGTTTTGCAGCTTTTTGATCAAAGCTTAGAAAAGTTAGGTTATTTAGCATTGGGAACTAAAGAAACAATTGATTTTTCACCTATCACTAAAAAGTATAAACGACTGGACAGTGAGAAAATTTGGAGGAAATTTGGTGAAAGGGTGTGAAGGATTGGTAATTGGAGGCTCTGCCGGGAGTTTAGAAGTGCTTTTAAAGGTTCTTCCCAACTTACGTACAGATATGAGCTTCCCGATTATCGTTGTTGTACACAGAAAACAAGGTGCTGATTTTCTTTTAGCCGAACTATTATCTGCAAGGACCCAATTAAGGGTTAAAGAGGTTGAAGAAAAAGAAGAAATAATGCCCAAGACCATTTATATAGCGCCCTCGGATTATCATTTACTCATAGAAAAAGAGCACACCTTTTCGCTAGATTACTCAGAAAAAGTAAATTATAGTAGGCCATCTATTGATGTAACTTTTCAATCGGCAGCCGAAGTATACACCAATAAACTAGCTTGCTTATTGCTTTCTGGCTCAAATGCCGATGGCGTAAATGGCTTACAGATTGTAAAAAACTATAACGGTTTAGCATTGGCGCAAGAGCCCAGTACTGCCTCTGTAGGTTATATGCCCGAACAAGCTATCTTAAAAGTAAAAATAGATCGTATTCTTAAACCAGAAGATATGGCAGATTATATTAATTCATTAGTTTAACGCCCACCATACAATGAACAAAAAAGTATTTATTTTTGACGACAATGCAGACATTCTAGAATTGTGCACCTTAATTCTGGAGGATGCAGGTTACGAAATTAAAACTTCTGCTACGTCCAACAACATCATCTCACAAGTTGCTGCTTATATGCCCGATTTAATCTTCATGGATAACTGGCTACCAGATGTTGGGGGTGTGGAGGCAACTCAGGAATTAAAAAACAATGCAAAATTAAAGCATATTCCCGTAATCTATTTTTCAGCAAATAACGACGTAAAAGCGCTCGCTGAAAAAGCGGGCGCTGATAATTATTTGGCAAAACCTTTTGACATCCATGATTTCGAAGAAATTGTAAAATCTAGCTTGGCTTAAGCATTAATTTTTCATCCTACCTTGTTCATCTTCTGTTCCGGTAGAGCGACGACGAGCAGGTTTAATCTCATTTTTACCAAATCTATAGGTGAAGCTAATTCTTCCCATCTGAGTATCATTCTTCTGATAGAGATTGTATTTTAATCCAGGATACGCACTTGTAATATATTGATCGTTCGTGTTGAACACATCACTCATAGCCAATTTTAAGCTCGCTCTTTTATTCAATAATGCTTTGCTGAAGCCCATATCGATAAAGTATCGATGGCCAATACTCAGCGTTCCATAATCTAACGGGGATTCATAGTTACCGCTTAACTCAGCAGTAAATCCTTTAGCAATTGTGAAACTGCTCTGCATTTTAAATTGTAAAGAGGTTTTTCCTGTTTTTAAGGCTTTACCATTTAAATTGGGTGTTTCAAAGCTTAAATTAAATACATTTAAGTTATTATTCATATTCCACCATTTAGCTACTGTTACAGGAGTATTTACATTAGCTCCATACGAAACATTCTTAGCTAAGTTCGCGTTTGTTTGATAGAATGCCTTTAGCTTTTCGTCAGGCAATTAAACTTGTGTAATTACGTCGTTAACATGACTGTAATTTAATGAAAGCATATACTTCTGCATAAAAGTATAAGAAACTTCAAAATTGTTGGTGTATTGAGGTTTTAAGAATGGATTTCCTTTGTTATAAGTATATTGATCCAAATAATAAACAAAGGGATTTAAGGCATCATAGCTGGCCCTATCAATTCTTCTGCTATAAGAAAACCCAACCTGATTTTTCTCAGAGAGTTTTTGTTGAACAAAGAATGTCGGAAAGAAATCTACATAGCTACGCTTTACCACATCGTTTGTGGTAATTAAATTTCCGGTAGAGTTGGTTTGCTCAACTCTCAATCCAACCTGCACACTAGTATTCTTAAATTGCTTATTCAAATTGGTATAAGCCGCATTAACGTTTTCGTCGTATATAAATTGATTACTTCTACGAACGTCATTTTGCCATGCATTGTTTAAAAATTCTTGGGCACGTAAATCGTTGTCTGTTTTAACCCAACTACTTTTAAAACCTGCCTCCAACTTAATGCTTTTGCTTAAAGACACGTTGTAATCTAGTTTAATAGCTTTGATGTCAATTTGGGTAGGTGTGGTATTTCTGATCAAATTTAAAGGCCTCATCCTATTTCCATTGATATTTAAATAATCATTCTGGTAATTCGATATATCCTTTCCATTAAAACGAGAGTAATCCACATCGGCCGAAATTTCAGAACCTGCACTATCTAAAACAGCTTTATAATTAAGGTTATAAGAGAGATTTTTATAGCTTTCTTCTTGATTAGAACTTGCTAAAAGTGATGAATCGACTTGTGAAAATGATTTCCCAATTAATGTACTATTCCCTGATTCTTCACTTCCCCTGTTTAAATAACCTGATGCCAGAAATCCAATGGTTTGTTTGCTATTGATAAAATAGTCGAGTCCAGCTTTAAAATTATTGTTTCTTCTTGTTCTAAAGGTATTGCCTTCTTGCATAAAAAAGGTGCTTGTAGCTCCACCAGAAATTCTATCGATATCCAAGAAGTTGCTATTCTGATAAAAACCAAAATTGTAATTTCCAAAAGCATTTAATTTGGCCGTACGATGGTTTAGGTTAATTCCGGCGTTACCTCTAAAATTCCTTCCCTGCGAAGTAGAACCCGTTAAGCTACCATTTGTTCCACCATTTCTATTCTTTTTTGTTTTGATATTGATGATACCTGAATTGCCAGATGCGTCGTATTTTGAGGATGGATTAGTGATCAGTTCAATGCTTTCGATCTGCTCACTTTGCATGTTCCTTAATAAATTAGCCACATCAGCACTACTCATATAAGTTTGTTTTCCATCTAAAAGAATTAAAACTCCTTGCTTCCCTTGCATTGAAATCTTATCATTTTGATCAACTGTAACACCTGGCGCTCGCTGTAATACCTCTAAGGCGGTAGAACCGATATTTACACTGCTATTCTCTACATTCATGACAAGCTTATCAGTTTTTCTTTCTAATAAGGGCTTCACGGCAGTAACATTGACAGTCTTTAAGATTTTACCTTCCGATTTGATATTGATAGTGGGTAAATCAAGACTAGCCTGGCTATCGCTTATGTTAAATGCTTTGCCTCTATATGGAGTAAAACCCATCAAATTTACCTTAAGGTAGTAGCTTCCGGCTTTAATGCCTATTAATTGAAATTTCCCATCTACTGCAGTTAAAGTTGTTTTAATTAATGATGAGTCGGCGGTTTTAAAAAGGCCAATTGTTGCATAATCTACAGGTTTTTGGCTCTCGTCTAAAACCGTTCCGTTGATAAGCCCCTGCACCGACTTTTCCTGTGCTTTGGCTAAATCGGAGCTTAGCATAGCTAGCAGGATAAAAGATAGTAAGTAAATTTGTTTCATTTGTTTGTGTTTGGTTGATCGTTTAAAAAATTAAGGCACAAAAAGTCTACGGCGTTTGCACACCTTGGTTCTAGTCCAAAAATTTTAGTTTAGTTTAAGAAGGAGAAAATCCCGCTAATTAGTTTGTTATGATATAGACGATGAGATTAGTCGAAAGGTTACAGGAAATTTTATTTTTTTTAAAACGGGCAAAAATAAGTGGGGAGCAAGAAATTGACTAGTTTAATAGCCGTTCTCTTACTCCCCGATTCCTTAACACCTAAAAAGGGCTATTATTTTACCCCCAACACATCAACACCTTGGTCGAAGACTACATCAACAGGAATGCCTTTTTTACTTAAGCGGTCTAAATCTCCTTGCAATTCTGGTGCAATTATGCCATTTTCCTTTTGTGCTTTTTCAACCGCAGCTTTATCTCCATTTCCTTGTAAGGCAAGAATAAATCCACTCAACTCATTCATCGCTATTGCAAATTTATCGAAATCAACCTTATAAGTTCCATTTGCCAATCTTTGGAAAGCACCTTTTTGTTTAAAGAAATTAAAGCATTGCATATTTGCTTTTCCATGAGCTTCTGAAGCTCCAAAACGAACTGAACGTAATAAGCCGGCCATAAAGGTGGTGTAATATTCTCTTATATCGCCAGAAAGTTCCCCTTTTTTAAGCAAGCCAGTTACCATATACAGGCCTAAAATATCGGCCTTACCTTCTTCCAGCCATGAATATTGTTCCTTTAGCGCAGAGCGAACAGTACCTTTCCCCGTAATGGTATTTTTAATCCCCAAACCATGAGCCACCTCATGAAACATCACGTTAGCAAAAAAAGCATCAAACTTGATATATTGTTGTTGGTCTTTATCAATTAATTCATTTGCAATTGGCACTAAGATCTTATCAAATTTAGCGCGCATTGCATTTTTTAACTGCGATCTACGCGTTCCCTTTTTCTGCTGAATTTCTTCATCATTTGGTAAATTTACCGCAATTGTTTTAGAACCAGAATTACAATCTCCTGCATAGAACACTACATCATAAGCGTTTAATTCTGAATCAGTACCAGGCACTTCTCTTTTATATTTATCAGCAACTGGAAGTCCTTTTTGCAATGCCGGCAACATTGACACATACTTAGAAAGTCGTTTGCTCCAGACTTTATCTTTCACTAAAACATACGACTCAAAAGCAGCCCTCGCATTTAATAACTTATCTTCATAGTTTTCAATTGGGCCGATAATGATATCAAGGCCATTCGTTTTCATATCCAACCAAGCATAATCACTTGCTTTGTAATTATCCGTTACCAATGCTTCAGCTCTTAAGTTTAAATATTTTTTAAATCCCGCATCATCAGTTAATAGCGCAGCCTGTTTCAATAAATTACTCGCCTTTTGTAGCTCAGCTGCATAAATTACATGGTAGGGAACAGATATTAATTTGTCCTTTTCGGTACGGATTACAGAATATAAACCATATTTATCTTTTACATCAGATTTCTCAAGCGCTTCCTTGGTCATATTAGCTGGGTAAAAGGTTCCAGTTTCAGATTTCGGGCCAATACCGGCAACAAAAGGTTTCTCTCCGTTTAATCTATCCCATGGGCCATAATTTATTCGAATAAACTCCTTGGTATTTTCATTCTTCACAGCATTTAATAAACTATCACGTTGTGGATAAGCCTGCTTCCAGAACAACTCATCCATAATAGTTGCTGCTTGGATTAACAAAGGCAAAACTCTACGTTCGCTTGTTGTAAGCTGATTTAAATTGGTTGTTAACTTGACTCTTTCGTATATTTTTATTCTACTATCTACATAATCCTGTAAGGTATCAATCTCTTTTTTATCAGTTTTTTTTGCAGTAGTTTGTTGAGGATTATTACAGGCAAAAAGCCCAACAATTAACATTAATCCGCAAAATAATAGGCTGTTCTTTTTTAAGTTTTTCATTTGGTTGAAAATTGTTACTTGTTCTTTTATCAGAATGCTTTTCAAAGCGCTAAATTAGTAAAAAAAATAAGACGCCTTTAATTAATCTAGACCTTTCAGAATATATGATGACGTATAAAAACCTAACTAAATCTCTTTACTTTTTGTTTGCAATTTCTTTATCGATTAGCAGCTGTACTACTTCAAAATATGGGGCAACCGACAAAGAGTACAAGCGCATGGCGAAAGATTTCTCGAAGATTATTAAAGCAACTCCTCCTACTGATCAGTATATCGATTCATTAAACAATGAACAGCATTTTGTAGGCACAGTGAACATGGGTATTCGCAAACCAAACTACGTAATTATCCACCACACGGCGCAAGACTCAACCGCACAAACTTTAAAAACCTTTACGTTAAAAAGAACCCAAACCAGTGCGCATTATGTAATTGGCAGAGATGGGAAAGTATACCAAATGGTGAATGACTATTTGCGTGCAAATCATGCTGGAGCAGGTAAATGGGGTACTGTTACCGATATGAATTCATGCTCAATAGGGATAGAAATGGACAACAACGGTGTAAGCGATCCTTGGACAGACGCACAAATTAACAGCCTTTGCGCGGTATTGGCAACCTTAAAAAAGAAATATAGCATTCCAACAGCCAATTTTATTGGTCACGCAGATTTTGCGCCAGGCCGTAAGAACGATCCTAGAAATTTTCCATGGAAAACTTTAGCTAAAAAGGGCTTTGGCTTTTGGTATGATGACATATTAACCATGCCTCCTGCAGATTTTGATACTACAGCAGCATTGCGTATTATCGGATACAATGTAAGTAACTTAGGCAATGCGATTAATGCATTTAAAATACATTTTGCACCAGATGGCGATTCTAAAACGTTAACTGAGCCAGATAAATTGATCTTGTATAATTTGTATAAGAAATATATGTAAAAAAAAAAGTCCCCACCAGTTAGAAAGGGACTTATATTTTCATTTCAGTTAAGAACTAAACCTTCGGTTTCCAAGCTTCTTTCAATCCAACCGTTCTGTTAAAGATCAATTTCTCTGAAGTAGAATCTTTATCTACACAGAAATAACCTTTACGGATAAATTGATATGGCTGATGCTCGGCGACAGTAGCTAAATAAGGCTCTATATAGGCGTTTTTAATCACTTGGATGCTCAAAGGATTTAAATACTCCTTAAAATCTCCCTCCTCGCTATCCGGCGATTCCACACTAAATAAACGGTCGTATAATCTCACTTCGGCAGTTTTTGCATGCGCCGCACTTACCCAATGGATAGTACCTTTTACATTAATCCCACTGGTATCTTCTCCGCTTTTCGATTCAGGAATATAAGTACAATGCACCTCCGTTACTTCGCCATCTGGACCTTTTTTAAAGTCGGTGCATTGAACGATATAAGCATGCTTTAAGCGCACAGTTGCCCCTGGAGCTAACCTAAACCATTTCTTTGCTGGTTCTTCCATAAAATCTTCACGCTCTATCCATAGTTCCTTACTAAAAGGAATTTTTCTAGTTCCACCTTTATCTTCAGCTTCTGGATTATTCTCGCCAACTAAGATTTCTTCCTTCCCTGTCGGATAATTGTTAATCACCAACTTAATAGGATCTAATACAGCCATTACCCGCGTAGCGCGTTTGTTCAAATCTTCACGTATGCAAAACTCTAACAAGCTTAGCTCGATCAAATTCTCTCTTTTAGCAATCCCTATACGTTCACAAAATTCTTTAATACTATCTGGAGTGTAGCCTCTTCTACGCAACCCGCTTATGGTTGGCATTCTCGGGTCATCCCATCCGCTTACTAAATCTTCATTAACCAATTGCAGCAATTTACGCTTGCTCATTACAGTATAGGTAAGATTTAATCTAGCAAATTCATATTGCTTTGAAGGGAAAATCCCTAATTGCTCGATAAACCAATCGTACAATTCGCGGTGCGACACATACTCGAGCGTACAAATTGAATGGGTTATATTTTCTATGCTATCGCTCTGTCCGTGTGCAAAATCGTACATTGGATAAATGCACCATGCATCTCCAGTACGGTGATGATGTGCATGCTTAATGCGATAGATAATTGGGTCGCGCATTAGCATGTTTGGACTAGCTAAGTCTATTTTGGCACGCAAAATACAGGCACCATCCGGAAGCTCCCCATTCTTCATGCTTGCAAACAAAGCTAAGTTCTCGGCAATACTACGCTCGCGATAAACATTTGGCTTGCCCGGCTCGGTAGGCGTTCCTTTTTGTTCGGCAATTTCTTCAGCAGTACTATGGTCTACATAAGCCAAGCCTTTTTCTATCAATGTTACAGCAAAAGCATGCAGCTGATCGAAATAATCAGAAGCATAAAGCTCGTTTTTCCACTCAAATCCAAGCCAATGGATATCTTCCTGCTGACTGTTTACATATTCTGTTTTTTCCGTTACTGGATTGGTATCATCAAATCTTAAATTGGTATATCCGCCATATTTTTGCGTTAGTCCAAAATTTAGGCAAATAGCTTTAGCGTGGCCAATATGTAAGTAACCATTTGGCTCAGGCGGAAAACGGGTAACCAAAGTTTTCGTCTTTCCACTACTTAAATCATTCTCTATTAGCTCTTCAATAAAGTTTAATGATTTCTCTTCACTCATATAAATTGTATCTTTTGAACCCCAAAGTTAATAAATTAACCGGGCTTATGAAGTGCCCCTAGGAAAATATCTGGGTTTTGAAGAGGGAATAACGATCAACTATCTCGCTCCATTTGCCTTTATTTTCTTTTAAGTTAAAGTATTGAAATCGCCCTACTGTACACTTTCTTGTCTTTTAAAACGCTTTTCAATAGTTCTGCTTTTTTTCTGGATCCGCTAAGACGCTCCTCGTATAAGCTTGTACAGCCCTGAATCGATATTGATTTGCAAGTTGTTTATCAGTGTTTTACGCTTTTACATAGGTCTGACGATTTGCTGATCACCGTTTTTCATCATAGTTTTTAAAGATGACGATTGCACAAACTTAATTAAAGACAAGAAAAATAGGATGCATCTTTCGTTTGCATTGGGTTAGCCTTCACATTAATAGAAGGGATAGCAGGAAAAATATTTACATTTACACTGTATTTAAGGAAACCAAATAAAGTTTATGAACAAAGCACTGAACAGACCGATTCGGGTTTTAGTCGCAAAAGTGGGCTTAGACGGGCACGATAGAGGGGCAAAAGTAATTGCCACTTCTTTACGCGATGCGGGCATGGAAGTAATTTACACGGGACTGCGTCAAACACCAGAGATGGTAGTAAATGCTGCATTACAAGAAGATGTTGATGCAATTGGGATCTCTATCCTTTCAGGTGCACACATGACTGTTTTTCCAAAAATTGTAGAAATTATGAAGCAAAAGCAGTTAACAGATGTTTTGTTAACCGGAGGTGGGATTATTCCCGAGCAAGATGTAATTGCCTTACAAAAGATTGGCGTAGGTGGTTTATTCCCGCCAGGTACACCTATGACTACCATTGTTACCTATATCGAAAACTGGGTTACTGAACATAGAAACTTTTAATATGACCTATCAAAATATCCTATCCGAATTAAGGGAAAACATCCTTTATATCACTATCAACCGTGAAGCAAAATTAAACGCTTTAAACAAAGCAACGCTTGAGGAGCTTGCTGATGTAGTTGCCAACGCTACCACCAACAGCGAAGTTCGTGGCGTTTTATTAACCGGCGCCGGAGAAAAAGCATTTGTCGCGGGAGCGGATATCTCGGAATTTCAAAATTATACCTTAGAAGAAGGTAAAGAACTTGGTCGCAACGGCCAGCAAAGTGTATTCGACAAGATCGCTAACTGTCCGAAGCCTTTTGTTGCTGCCATTAATGGTTTCGCCCTTGGCGGAGGTTTAGAATTAGCCATGGCTTGTCATATTCGTATCGCATCAGAAAATGCAAAATTGGGCTTACCTGAAGTAACATTGGGGTTAATTCCAGGTTATGGAGGTACGCAAAGGTTAACTCAATTGATAGGTAAAGGCAGAGCTATGGAAATGATTACTACCGCAGATATGATTACTGCAGAAAAAGCTGTTCAAATTGGTTTAGTGAATGAGGTTGTACCTCAAACTGCATTAATTGCTAAGGCGGAAGAAATCTTAAATAAGATCAAACAAAGAGCCCCCCTGGCGATTGCCAGTGCGGTTAATGCAATTAACGCATCATTAAATCCCCAATTGAATGGCTTTAACATAGAAATTGAAGAGTTTGGCAAGTGTTTTAATACGGCTGATTTTAAAGAAGGAGTTACTGCTTTTCTTGAAAAAAGAAAACCTATTTTTAAAGGAAATTAATCAACAACTATTTAATAATGAAATCACAAATTTTCGCGATCTTAAGTGCTATCCTATTGATAAGCGCTACAATTACAAATGCTCAAACTAAACCAATTCCACCAGATAAACCTGTAACTGGCTTTCGCTTTGGGATTGGCCTTGAAGGAGCCTTACCCATGGGCGACATGAAAGATATATTTAACTACAAAGTAGGTGCCGGGGCGAGCTTAAGGTTTTCAAAAGGAATTGCAGAGAACCTTGATCTACTTTTAACAGGTAGCGCTATAGGCTTTCTTCCTGAAGATTACGCCAATCAAACACTTGACACAAAGGCTTCCATTTTTATCCCGGTAAGACTAGGCGCTAGGTATATGCTTGGTAATAATTTTTACTTAATGGGAGAAGCTGGCGTAACCTTTACTAAAATTTACGGAGTTACCCATGTAGATATGACATCTGGAGATACGACCGAAGGCTTTATTAACGGTTCAACGTTTGGCTATGCCCCAAGTTTTGGAGTTCGTTTTGGCGGATTAGAC
>DATJDT010000246.1:0-3321 GCA_035497275.1 Pedobacter sp. | reverse complement strand
GCTTATTTATCGAAACACATCCAGATCCAGCTAATGCAAAATCGGATGGGGCAAACATGCTTAATCTAGCATTGTTGGAAGATTTATTGGTGAAATTGATTCGCGTACGGCAAGCAGTGATATAAGATTTACGAAGTTAATAGTATACTTGCTATCTCAATTTCGTAAGCTATATTTTTGTTATCATAAACTCCGTTCTTCTATTCAGCTGCCTTCCTGTTGCAGTGGCATTGTCTGCTTTTGGTTTTGTAGATCCAAAACCTTTATAAGTTAATCTTTTTGCTGAAATACCCTGTTGAATTAAATAGTTGAAAACCTCTTTTGCTCTATTGTCTGATAGTTTTTCATTTAATTTGGTTTCGCCGATATTGTCTGTGTGCCCTTGAATTTCGATGGCGACTTTTTCGTTTGTATTTAAAAAATCAATTAGTAAATTCAATTCGGCCATGGAAGACGGAAGTAACTGATATTGATTTGTTTCAAAGAAGATGTTGTTTAATGTTGCATTCGCACCAACCTTTATCTTTTCTAATAAGATCTCTATTTCAAATGGTTTATTGCCCCCAACACTATTTAAGTTAAAGTGTTGTGAATAAAATAAATAACCTTCCGCATCTGCATCAAAAGAATAGCTACTTCCAATAGGTAGCACGGTTAAAAAATCTCCGGTTTCTGATGAGGTATAATCATTAAACATTGCAACATCATTTTGCAGATCAACCACTAAAATACTAGCTTGTAAAAATTCTTTGGTATCCTTATCCTTCACTATCCCTTTTACATAAGTAACTGGAAAGGGTTTCGCAGAATTTGGAATTTTAAACGAATAAATATCCAGCTCCCCAAATCCGCCTGCTACATTGGAAGAAAAAAGTCCTTCATTGCCATCTGCACTTACAATTAAACCAATTTCCTCCTTGAAAGTGTTAATTGGATAGCCTAAATTCTGTGGTTTGCTCCATTTTTGGAGTTTATCAACTCTACTAAAGAAAATATCTTTATTGCCCATTCCAGGCCATCCATCTGATGAAAAATACAACGTTTTGCCGTCTGGATGAACAAAGGGTGTGCTCTCGTCAAAGATCGTATTTATTTCTGGGCCTAGATTTACAGGTGTTGTCCATTTCGAATCTTGGTTTAATGTACTTTTCCAAATATCATATCCACCTACGCCACCGGGACGGTTGCTTACAAAAAACAAGGTATTGCCATCCGGGCTAATAGCAGGTTGAGAATCCCAATATTCTGAATTAATATTTGACCCCAAATTAATAGCTTTTCCCCATTTATTACCTTCTTTTCGGGATAAATAGATGTCGCACCTGCCTAATCCATCTGGTCGGTTACAGCCTGTAAAAAACAAATATTTACCATCGGGAGAAATAGATTGAGCACCCTCATTAAAGGTAGGCGTATTAATACTCGAACTCAATGGCACTGCTGGCTGCCATTTTTGCTCTTTTTTATAAGCGGTGTAGAAATCCTCATTCCCGTTTACAACCCTAGAAAAAATGATCGTTGCTCCATCAGCTGTTAAAGCTGGAAAATAATCTCTATACTCGCTGTTTACGTTTAAGCCCAAATTAATAGGTTCATATTTTACGGGATTTTTTAAAGCCGTCTCGGCAAAGTCGCAATCTAAAAGGTATTTTTTTGTTTTATTGATATAATCTGGGTCTGTGCCTTGGTATTTTAACTGAAATTGGAGCAAATTTGATTTTGCTTCTTCGTAATTACCTGTTAAAAGTTCACTTTCTCCCAATACAAAATATATCCGAGGCTCGATAGATGGAGCAGAAGATATTGCATTTTTATAGTGGGTTATGGCTTTCTGTAATTGATTAGTTCTTCTATAAACATCTCCTAGCTGCATATAGGCAAGTTGAAATTTTGGGTCTGACTTTACAGCTTGCTCTAGGTATTTTATTCCCTCTTCATAAGCCTTTTGACTCAAATACTGTTGTGCATCATCATAACTCTGTTGCGCCTTTTTAATGGTAGAGGTTTGCGCATTAGCTTGGAATACCAGAAGAAGGAAAATAAGTATTAAAATTTTCTGCATGCCCTAAGATTAATTTACCGAACCAATTTGAATTGCGAGGTACGAAGCAATCCCTAAATTAAGGAATATTTAAAAACTTATGCGTTTGCAATGATATTTCCCACTTTGGATTTGCCATTACATAGTCAACAATTAAAGGGGTCATTTCTTTGGCTTTAGACCATTCTGGTTGAAGATATAATTTACATGTTGGAGAAACAGTCTCCGCATATTTTTCAGCCCATTCAAAATCACTTTTATTGAAAACTATTACTTTTAGTTCATTTGCAAAAGGTGTAATATCAGGTCGAGGTGCTTTAAATTTCTTAGGCGATAAACAAATCCAATCCCATGATCCCGAAAGGGGATAAGCACCAGAAGTTTCAATAAACGTAAGCATACTCTTCTCTTGCAGCTTTTTAGTAAGATAGTCCAAGTTGTAAATTAATGGTTCTCCGCCAGTAACTACTACTGCTTTGCCTGGAAAAGTACTGGCCTTTTCAACTATTTCTTCAACTGAGGTAAGCGCATGAAGCTCAGCATCCCAACTTTCTTTAACGTCACACCAGTGACAACCTACATCGCAACCGCCCAAACGAATAAAATAAGCCGCTTTGCCGGTATTAAATCCTTCGCCTTGAATTGTATAAAATTCTTCCATTAATGGAAGCATAGAGCCGTTTTCTGGGATAATGTGTGCCATAAATTAGGGAACAAAGGTAATAAAATGGAATGGGATAATACTATAATATATCGAAATGGGTAATTAGTAATTAGGCTATAACAGAAGTATATATCAAGCAACTATAAAGTATACATTAGGTAGTAATAACATAGCATATAGGATACTTGATACCTACTTGATACCTACTTGAATATTACTTAACAGTAAGGTAGAATTTAGCTGAAAGCATCGTTTATTAACATTATTATGCGTAACTTAAAGTATCAAAAATAATTGCTTATGGCTTTCCAAAGGAGTTCAGTAAAATTAGAAGGTAAGGTTGGTGATCTTAGTTTTTATAAGGTAGATGATGAATATTATGCCAAACATCAAACCGGACATAGCAAAGAGAGGATTGCAAATGAACCTGGCTTTGCGCGCACGCGTGAAAATGCGAGTGAATTTGGGTCGGCTAGTTTGTTTGCTAAAAAAATAAAGCTAAATCTAAAACTTGCACTTGGCAATGCTATGGCGCTATTTAATGATTCAACCCACACCAACAGATTAGTTAAAAGAATGGTAAGTATTCTTAAGGCTGATTCTTTAAATGAAAGGG
>DATJDT010000245.1:0-1502 GCA_035497275.1 Pedobacter sp. | reverse complement strand
CAAAACGTACATTGTTAAAAGCTACCATTGAAAATGCTGCAGAATGTGATCATACCTTCTCTATGTTAATGGGTGATGAAGTTGCTCCACGTAGAGAGTTTATTGAACGTAATGCTAAATACGCGAAGATTGATGCGTAGAAGTGTTGACAGCTTCGCTGTTTAATGCAATTGAAGAAATAGCCTTATTGATAATTCCCTTTGAAAGAAGTTTCAAAGGGAATTTTTTTATTGCAAGTTTTTATTCGAGAGCATTTATTAAATTTTATGCTGGGAAATTTAATATTCTAAAAGGCTGATCAATAAATGCTTAATAAGCTAAGGGTTGTGCGGATAAAGCGTTAAACAAAGTATAGCTTAGGTAATTGCTTAGTTGAGCTTAAAGTGGAAAGAATAAGCAAAAAAAAAGCTCCTAAGAATTGTTCGTAGGAGCCTTATTATCATTTTAGGAACTGGAAACTCGGAAATGAAGGTTATTTCCCTCCTTCCGATTTTTCTTTCAAAAATTTCAAGCCATCCTCAAAGTCTTTTCCAATCATACCGTCCATCATTAAACCCATCCACTTGTTCAAAGTGCCAACATTTTCGCCACTCATTGTCCACGTAACTCTATTGCCCGATGCCTCTTTTACAATGTCAAATCGGGTATCAGACGAGCTTTCAAAAGGTTTCAGGAATTTTAGTTCTATGTCTACCATTTTATTAAGTTCTACACTTTTCACTTTCATATGTCCCGAACCAGTTTTGTCGCCTTCCCAAGTATATAAATGTCCAGGTTGTGCTACTTCGCCCGTTACGGTTATTTTGGCAGTAGGTTCCATTTTTGCCCATGGATTCCATTTGTAGAATTCGTTAAAATCGGCGATATTGGTATAAATAACGCTATCTGGAGCATTAATTACAGTAGACCTATTGACTGAGTAAGTTTTTGGCAAAAACATCCCGCCTAGGAAAAAAATAATCAATAAAGCGGCGATAATTCCAAGTAATACTTTTAATACTTTCATAATTTAATTTGTTTGGTTTACTTAAAGTTAAGCATAAACAAATTGAATTTGCAAGTCCTATTTTTTGGTGGGTGCTCCCTTTAATCCGAGATCTTTAAGATTTATTCTGATTTTTTCCATAAAGTCAACTCCAGGGTCAGTTTTTCCTGTTTGGTAATTTGGGTCAACTTCTTTCCATAATGAGGTACTCTTAAATAAGGTATATTCATAATGGCCAATTAAATGGGTAATCTTATATTTTTTATGGAGATAGCGAACTAGTTGTTCATTTGCAAGAAGCTGGGCTGCGGTTAAAGGAAAATCATTGCTACCAACGTTTTCTATCCCAATAGCACAATAGTTCAAGCCAATTACATGTCGAGCAAAAGCATTTTCTGGCATTAGTCGATAAATACTTCCATCTCTGTCGATTAAAAATTGAGCAGAAACGTTAAGGTTACTAGCTCCTGCAATGGCGACACGATCTCCAGCTAGTGTAGATTTGTTAAATGTATTG
>DATJDT010000244.1:0-5710 GCA_035497275.1 Pedobacter sp. | reverse complement strand
GTTTCTTCCCGCAAAACAGAGCTGTAAGCTTCTTGAAAATCAGAGGATCTTACGGTATTACTGGTAATGACCAGATTGGCGACTTTAGATACATCTCTACAGTTAGCGGAGGTAGAAACTATACATTGGGTACGTCTGCA
Organism: Pedobacter sp.; assembly: GCA_035497275.1. Classification (GTDB taxonomy): domain Bacteria; phylum Bacteroidota; class Bacteroidia; order Sphingobacteriales; family Sphingobacteriaceae; genus Pedobacter. The sequence goes on along the minus strand of DATJDT010000244.1, from coordinate 5,570 downwards.
GGACTAAACATTGGGGTTAGCCCAGATGCCTTGTCAAATCCAGATTTACAATGGGAAGAAACATCATCAGCCGACATAGGCTTAGATGCTACACTCTTTAATAACTTCAGTTTAACAGCAAACTGGTATAACAAAAAAACAACTGGAATGCTTTTGCAAATTGCAGTTCCTGGTTATGTAGGTAACAATGGCCCCATTGGGAACATCGCCGATCTAACCAATAAAGGTTTTGAACTAGAACTGGGTTACGGTAAAAAAATTGGAGATTTCTCTTTTAAAGTTGCAGCCAATGGTTCATTTGTAAAAAACAATATCGTTTTCCTAGGTGCTGAAAAAGAATTCTTGGAAGGTCAAAAAATAACACCACAAGGCTTAGAGGTTACTAGAACTAAACTAGGTTATCCAATTGGTTCATTCTTTGGTTATAGGAATGAAGGATTATTTCAAAATCAAAGTGACATTAATAACTACAAGAACACATCAGGTGGGCTAATTCAACCAAATGCTAAACCAGGTGACATCAGATTTGCAGATATAAATAACGACGGCAAAATTGATGCTGGCGATAGAGAAGTGATCGGTAATCCAACTCCAGACTTCACTTATGGCATAACTTTTAATGCCGCTTACAAAGGTTTTGATATGGTAGTTTTAGGTCAAGGTGTTTCTGGAAACCAAATCTTTAATGCTTTGAGAAGGTTTGACTTACCTGCATCTAATTATACCACAGACATCTTAAACAGATGGACAGGCGAAGGAACAAGTAATACGATGCCTAGGTTAACTTTAGACGATTCCAATAATAACTACAGTAGATCTTCAAGCCTTTTCTTAGAAGATGGAGCCTATTTTAGAATTAAAACTTTGCAAGTAGGCTATACCCTGCCAACAAGCTTAACTAAAAAAGCTGGAATCAATAAAATTAGATTTTATTTAATGGCAAACAACTTAGTTACGTTCACAAAATATAAAGGCTTTGATCCAGAAATTGGAGGAGGTAGTTATGGGATTGATCGTGGTTTTTACCCACAAGCTAGAACATTCTATGCTGGTTTAAATGTTGGTTTTTAATAATGAAAATGATGAGAAATAAAAACATAAAAAGTATGGTCGCAATAGTTGCGATGTTGCTAATTTTTGTATCCTGTAAAAAAGATTTTCTGGAGCTTAAACCAAGAGGCACAACTTTAGAAGATAACTTTTACAAGAATGAGACTGAAATGATGCAAGGTGTTATTTCGGTATATGATGTAATGCAATGGGGAACAACCGGAGGCTATACCATGAAAATGCCATTGCTAAGTGCTGCATCAGACGATTGCTGGGCAGGTGGAAGTAGTGCGTCTGATCAGCCTAGCTGGGTAGCTTATGATAATTTTAACATGAGTTCTTTTATTGGCCCACAAGGCGGATTATGGAATAAGAACTTTAGCGGGATTAACCGTGCAAATTTAATTTTAAGTAAAATAGATAAATCAACGGTACTAAGTGCGGGATTTAAAACAAGAGCAGTAGCTGAAGCGAAATTTTTAAGAGCCTACTTCTACTTTGATCTGGTAAGATGGTTTGGTAATGTGCCGCTAATTCTTAAAGAACTAACACCAAGCGAATTATATTCACAAACCCAATCAACACCAGCTCAAGTATATGCACAAATTGAAAAAGATTTAAGAGAAGCAATTACTGGCTTACCAGCCGTAGTAAATGCGACAGAAAAAGGAAGAATCTCTTTAGGAGCTGCAAAAGCGCAACTAGGTAAAGTATTATTGTTCCAGAATGATAATGCTAAATTAGCAGAGGCAGCGACTCTATTTGAAGATATTAATAAAGTTGGAAATCCATACGGCTATTCATTAATGACCAATTATGCCGAAATCTTCAATCCAGCAAACAAATTCAATTCTGAGTCGATTTTGGAAATTCCACATTCAAACAATGCTGCCTGGGGAGACTGGGGATGGATTAATGGTGGCGAAGGAAATGTAGGCACTCAGTTTATTGGAATGGATTCATATGTAGGTGATACCTATTCGAGTGGTTGGGGTTTTTGCCCAGTAACTTTAGACTTAGTAAATGTACTTAAAAACGATCCTCGTTTCGCTGCAACAGTTATCGATGGAAAGGCTTTAAAAGCTGTTGGCGCTACTTATAATGCACGCTATCAGAATACCGATTACTTTATTAAAAAATATGCGCCTATCAAAGCTTATCGTTCAACGATTGGTACGCCAGAGCAAAACTGGCCAATCAATGAAATTGAAATTAGGTTGGCCGATACTTATCTAATGCAAGCTGAAGCACTTTTAAGAAGTGGCGGCAGTGCAACACGTGCTAAAGAACTTTTAGATGCTGTACGCGCTAGAGTTGGTTTAGCTTCAGTACCTGCAACCTTAGATAATATCTATGCCGAAAGAAGGTTGGAACTAGCAACTGAAGGTCATCGTTTCTTTGATTTGGTACGCACCGGAAAAGCAGTGGCTGTTTTAGGTCCTCTGGGCTATAAAGCTGGAAAAAGCGAGTATCTACCAATTCCGCAAACCGAAATCGACGTTACTAAAGGTGTTATTAAACAAAATCCAGGTTATTAATCTTTAAACAATGAAATCATTTAATCATAAAATTAAAACATCAATCTGGATTTCTCTGGGCCTGATGTTAACCATCTTCGCTTCTTGTAAAAAAGACGAAACAACTGGCGTATTAGGTACTGCACCTGAGGCTTCTGCTATACAGTTTACTGCTACTCCAACTTCCACAAACCCAAACATCGTAGCGTTTAAAAGCACCTATAATGGTATTAACGCGAATTGGGATTTTGGCAATGGAACATCAAGCAATGGAAAAGATGTACAAGCTTCTTACCCACTCGCAGGAACCTATACCGTAAAACTAACTGTATTAGCCGCAGGTGGAAGTGTATCAACCACCAAAACAATTACAATCGCTAATACAAATCCTGCCATGTTAAGTGACCCAGAATACGTACTGCTTTCGGGAGGATTGACCAACCCTACAGGTAAAACTTGGGTGATCGATAAAACCGAAGCAGGCCACTTAGGAGTAGGTCCTAACACCTCTCAATTTCCAGATTGGTATCAAGCTGGACCAAATGAAAAAGCTAGCAATGGGTTTTACGACGATGAAATGACCTTCACTATGACGGCATCAGGCTTAAAATATACCTATGCAAACAACGGAACTACTTTTGCTAATGCCTCCAATGCGCCAGGAATTGGCGGCCCTACAGGTTCAAATGATCCTACCGTAAATTATACACCTCCTACTAACTTAGGCTGGTCCTTAAGCGCATCAGGGAATACTAAGTATATTAATATTACGGGTAATGGCTTCATAGCTTATTATTTAGGTGTATCGCAATATCAAATTTTATCGCTTACTGCCGATGAAATGTGGTTGCGTTGTGGCGATAAATCTAATGCCGGTAATGCATGGTATTTAAAACTAATTAGAAAAGGATTTACTCGTCCGGTAGTTCCTCCAGTTCAAAAACCAATCCAAGCGGCCAACCTAACAGACGATTTCCAAAACGCAACTACCTTTACTTGGGGAGCTGAAAATATGGATTATGTAAGAGCTTATGATAATCCACTTAAATTCCCTATAAATACCTCAGCAAAAGTGGGGTATTACGAAAAAAGAACAGGTGATGACGGGCAATATGGAAACTTAAATGTGACTTTACCTTATAGGTTTGATTTAGCAGCTAAAAACAAAATCAGGTTAAAAGTATTCATTCCTGGAGCCAATGATTTTACAAAAGTGAAGCCAACAGTTGCCATTAAATTACAAAACTCGTTACTTGGTGGTAATGCTTGGCAAACACAGATTGAAATTGTGAAAACCATTTTACCTGCACAGTTCAATACCTGGGTTCAATTAGAATTTGATTATTCGGGATCTTCAGCGCAAACATTATACGATAAAATAGTGGTGCAATTAGGAGGTGAAGGACATCCACATCCTGGCATTTTCTATATTGATGATTTTGAATTTAAATAAAAACATTAAGCCCGATGATAAGATCGGGCTTAACTAATTTTAAGATGATGCTTAGACCAATAAAACAATTTTATTTCTTTGTTGCGCTTTCGGCAGGCTGCATTTTGTCTTGTCAGTCTTGTTCTTCAAAAAAGGACGATGGAGCAATTATCCTACCGCCTAAGCCAGTTACCATTGAAGACAAGCAATGGGCTTTTGAAGCTACCCCTGCTTGGGTAGATGAATTCGACTATACCGGTTTGCCGGCAACCAGTAAATGGGATTATGACCTTGGGGGTTCGGGATGGGGAAATAATGAAAAGCAATACTATACCAATGCTTTAGCGAATGTGAGCGTTGGAGATGGAAAATTAACCATAACTGCTAAAAAGGAAAGTATGAACGGCATGGCTTACACATCTACCCGTTTAGTGACCAGAAATAAACTGGATGCCTTATATGGCAGGTTTGAAATCAAAGCCAAACTCCCAACGGGCAGAGGAACTTGGCCTGCAATCTGGATGCTACCCACAGATAGAGCTTATGGAGATTGGCCGAAGTCGGGCGAAATAGACATCATGGAGCACGTGGGCTATGACCAAAACAACGTACACTTTAGCACCCATACCGAAGCTTATTACTTTAAGATCAACACGCAAAAAACAAGCACAAAGTTAATTCCCGATGCGAGCACAGCCTTCCACCTTTACCGGGTAGATTGGACACCTTACGCAGTGAGGGGCTATTTTGATAATACTTTAGTGTTTGAATTTGCCAATGAAGGAACAGGATATAAAGTATGGCCTTTCGATAAACGGTTTCATTTGTTGTTAAATCTAGCGATTGGTGGCGATTGGGGTGGCGCACAAGGAATAGATGATTCCATATTTCCACAGAAATTTGAAATAGACTATGTAAAGTATTTTAAAATGATAGAAAAGTAAGTTAAAAAGGCCCAGTTAACCTGGGCTTTTTTAGTTTTATAAACAGCTTGTATACTCCATTTAAAAAAAGGAAAAGCAAAATAACCGACGTAGCCTGTAGCACACTCTTTAATCCAAAACCAAACAGCTCGTTTGCCTGCTTACCCATAACAAGAATACCTGAGCAACACATACCAAAAAAACAACCTAGCACGAAAAATAGAGATGCATTGTTCTTGTCTTTTCTAGTTTTCTCGAGTGCTATCGCCTCTTTTCTTATTTGTTGCATCATCCGTTGATCAAAATCACTGAAAGGCATTTCGACAAGGCTATACTTCATTGCATTCGCTATCGTATCGTTGGGAAATTCGTTATTCATAGTTATTTTTTTGTTTGTTAAGTTGGTTGATTGCCATTTCTAGATGTTTGCGGGCACGGTGAAGTATTACCTTTGCGTTCGCAGTAGTCCAACCGGTAATCTCCGAAACAGATTTGATGCTTTCTTCCTCAAGATAGAATAAACGAAGTGCAAGACTTTCGTTTGATGGGAGAAGCTTCAATCCTTCATTTACCAAATGTGATAATGCTGGCTGTTGAAGATGATCTATCTCTTGGTCAGCAATGTCATCATCAAAATTAGCCGTAAAT
>DATJDT010000243.1:0-2842 GCA_035497275.1 Pedobacter sp. | reverse complement strand
TACGAAGTGCTGAATGATCGAATCCCCTAAAACTAAAAATTCGGCAGTAACCCATTGGTCGCCATGAAATGTTTTTGAATTAGATTCTAAACAGTGTATTTCATTCAATTTACCATTCAAAAAGACCGTAGTGCCAGGTGTACAAACATTGCTCGTATGACGTTCATGTGTGCCATCACCGCCTAATAATTGTCCTTCGATAGAAATAGGGAAATCTTGATTTTTTAACATAGTTTGGGGATCCTGTCCATGTAACATGGCGCCGCTATTTCTCAATGCCCAACCTTCGCCACCTTTTGCCTGCTCACCAACAAAACGGTATTCTATTTTTAATAAATAATAAGAAAATGGCTTTTTATAATGAATGTGGCCATACTGATTGTTAAAAGTGTCATATCCATCATAACTCACTTTCATTAATCCGTTTTCTACTCTAAACGTATTTGCATAATTTTCACCAACTTCATGTTTGGCAATTTTAACAGTCCAATCTTTTAAATCTTTTCCGTTAAAAAGATTAATCCAGCCTTTTTGAGCTTTAACTGTAGAAGAAAAACTAATAAACAAAAATAAAATAAGGAATTTCGATGAATTTCGTATGGTCATAGGAATAAAGTTTCGACTAAAATACAATTTAATTTAATAGGCGCTAATTACTTTCTAAAAAAGGGATTACTTTAGCTAGTGCAAAATTTAACTGTTCTTCTTGCGTAAGTTCAGTGTTGTCTAAAATTATAGCATCTTCAGCTCTCGTTAAAGGGCTTTCAGCTCTCGTTGTGTCCGCATAATCGCGATGCGCCAAATTTTCAAAGACTTCTTCTAAGGTTGTAATTGTATCTCCTTTTGAGACTAATTCATTAAATCTTCTTTCTGCTCTAATCTTTGGGTCTGCGGTCATGAAAAACTTTATTTGGGCATCTTCAAATACTGCAGTGCCAATATCACGGCCATCCATCACGATGTTTTTCGATTTGCCCATGCGTTGCTGCTGCTTCACCATATCATGTCGCACCAATTTATTGGCCGAAACTTCACTTACGTTTTCAGAAACAGGCATTTGCCTGATCTCTTCAGAAACCTCTTCGCCATTTAATAGGATGTGCGATTCATAATCTCGTGAGTGGAAATTTAGTTCAATATGTTGCAAAGCATCTTTTACAGCCACTTCATTCGTAACATCAATATTATTACGGATAAAATAGAGCGTTACTGCTCTATACATTGCCCCACTATCTATGTAAATAAAGGACAGCTTTTTTGCTAAAGCTTTTGCTAAAGTGCTCTTTCCGCAAGAAGAATACCCGTCTATTGCTACAACAATATTTTTTCTCATGTAATGCAAATATAAACTTTATAATAGGAATTAGTACAAGGATTATTACTGTTCTGGTATAGGAATTACTATACACCAACGATATACTGATTATAGGTTTAAGACAGGCTTCAGTCGGAATTTAGTCGGGGTTTGGTCGGGGTTATGACAATTGTACCCGACTAAACTCCGACAAAACCTTGAGTTAACTTCAACTAAAATTTATGGTAAAGGTAGCTTAGGTATATGGAAGGGGTATAGCAGGTGTGAGTAGATTAGCTAAACGACCTAACTACGGCTGAAGACACTTAAAAATTATATCTTTGCAATATGAAGCTCGAAAAAGATGATTTTATAAAAGAGATTACTTTCAAAACCTCTAGGAGTGGAGGTAGTGGGGGGCAAAACGTTAATAAAGTCGCTACTAAAGTGGAATTGATTTTTAACGTTCATAAATCATCCTTGTTTTCTGAAACAGAAAAACAACGTTTATTAGAAAAGTTAGCCAACAAGCTTGATTCAGAAGGCAACATCCACATCGTTAGTCAGGAAGACCGAAGTCAGCTTGCCAATAAGGAAAATGCGATTGAGAAAACGATCCTGCTGCTTACCAAGGCCTTGCATGTTCAAAAAAAGCGAAAACCAACAAAAGTTCCGAAATCGGTAGTTCAGAAAAGGTTAGATAGTAAGTTAGTAAAAGCTATAAAAAAGGTAAATAGAAAAAAACCTGAAATGGATTGATAATGGCTATTATGCTATTCCTACTTCTTAATTAAATCTATAAAACATCGAAATAGTTCCGTATTGATGCGCATGAATTATATCCTTTACTTCTTTTGTTTTAAATAGTAATCCAAAATCAAAAGTAAAACGCTTACTGCTATAATTAAATCCTATTTGCTGGGCAAAAACGATTTTTTTAAGTTCGTAAGCTCTACCTTCATTAAGTGTCTTTCCCTGAATTGTTCCGTCGTGTGCTACAAAGTTTAATTGGGGCTTGGCATAGAAAAAGGTTTCTTCGGTTACCAATTTCGCAGTTTTAGGGTGATAACCAATTGTTGAATTGGTATATGCCGATTGGAAGAGTTGATTTATATTTCCAGTACGCATTAGAATTCCTGCTCCAGCTCCGCTAAATGTAGTACCTACATTTGCATAACCTTCAAATGAAAAATCTATTTTTCCGTACTCAGATCGATGTAATAGGCTCGTATATTGTACTGTTAAGTTTGCGCTAAGTTTATCTTTTACTTGATATTGCCATCCGTCTATTGGATAAAAGCCAACAGTTTTATGTAATAGTTTCTGAGCATCCTCACCCAATGCACTTGGTCCAACGGTACCAAGTTCAAGAGTGGTTTTTAAAATATTTTCTTTTTTATAAAAGATATTTGCACTTCCTCCGGCATACAAATATCCGGCAAAGGGTCTGTCTTGCTGACTAATCTTACCAGCAGCTCCACTTTGTGGATTAAACATTTTTTGTCCTGCAGTAATTTCATAGGTAAATTTCTCAAGCTTTTCACCTAA
>DATJDT010000242.1:0-5483 GCA_035497275.1 Pedobacter sp. | reverse complement strand
CCGATCATAAAATCAATAAGCGCAAAATGCTGGCTGTATTAGCTGGACTTGGAGTTGCATTAATTGGTTTTTACAGCGCAGGGCATTAACCTCGATACTTATCGAGTAAAAAATTAAGCTGTTCTGCCTCTTGCTCTGATAAATTTGGTCTGATAAAAGCGGAGAAATCTATTTCTTTGTCCAATTTCTGTAAGAGCGCCAAACCTTTTTTAGAAATCACAATATCTAAAGCCCTCTTATCCAAAGCATTTACATTTTTTTGGATATAGCCTTTTTGGACAAGCCTTTCTACAATTCTCGATACATCACTCAACTTATCTATTATCCTAGATCTTAATAAGTTAATGGTACAAGGATTTGGGTGTTGACCTCTTAATATTCTTAATACATTAAATTGTTGCTGTGTGATATTGTAAGGGCTTAATGCTTCCTTAACATTTTGATTACTCCAATGATAGGTAAAGAATATATTTACTAAGGCCTGTTGAAATACATTTTCAAATTTTGAGCTCTTAACTTCTTCTTTTAGTTCCATTATTCTTCTTTAGATTGGCTGTTTTTCGTTTTTGAGGTAGTTTGTTTAATTTCTCGCTTATAATTCCAGGGGCAATGTTTACAACCATTTTTACAACAATAGCCTCTTTTCAGATGATATGCCGCTGTAAAAACCATCAATCCATCTTCGTTAAAGTAAAAATCTACCCCCTCTTCCATTAGTTAAGCAATTTAACGACCAATTTTTCTCCAAAGTAATTTTGCAAGTGCGTTCCACTCCCATGGGTAGTCCAAAGTTCACTAGGATTAACTTTCTCTACCGTTTCTAAAATAGCATCCCAATCAACATGATCAGAAATATATAATTGAATTTCATTGTTATTCTGAAGGTGCTTCCAACCTGTTGCAAAGATCCTAACGACATTTATTGCTTTAAAATAGCTATGAAAAACCATTGGGGGGACAATATAAATCAGGTCTACCTGATTGTTTTTCATAACCTTTCTATCATATACTTCGTACCTCCCTAAACTGATCCCTAATTCCTCATAAATTTTAACAAAGGGCACAATGCTATGATGTACCAATATCCTTTTTTGAGTACAGTGCTGATTAATCATGGCTATTAAACGTTGGCTCTTCCCTAAAGCATAGGCTCCAAGCATGATATTACTTTTAGTGTTATTTAGTTTTTTAATTTCCTGAATAGCGTCCGGATGTTTTGTTTCAGGGTTAGCAAAAGTAGTCTCCGTAATCAACACATCGGCTTTAACGAAAGCCATCGGTTCGCAGGTATCATCTGCTTCCAATTTATAGTCGCCAGTATATAAATACTTAACTCCTCTATATTCCATTAGTACGAGCGACGAGCCCAGCATATGTCCCGCAGGATAGAAACTTATGGCAACCCCGTTCAGGTCAAAAATTGTTGCATAATCCTTCACCAGAAAATTAGCAGCAGCGAATTTTTTATATCTATGTTGCATAAAAACCATAGTAGGCTTCGTGCAAAATACATTTTGATTTCCTCCAATCGCATGATCTCCATGTGCGTGTGAAATTACAGCGTCGAGAACAGGCTCCTTGGGGTCTAGGTAAAAATTGCCATAGCTACAAAAAAGGCCTGTTTTTGTTTGGACAATGAAATCTTCTAATATCATATTTTAGGGTGAGGAGAAAAATAGCGAGTTAAATCGTATCCGATAATTATTGGTTTTCAGACATTTGTAAAAACTGTTCATGCAAATTTAGCACTTGTAGGATAATCGAATCAGCCAAGGAGTTCGAAATAAAATAATCAGCAAATTTTGCCTTTTGCTCATCTGTAAACTGTTTATCCATCCTAGCTGTCACTTCGATCTCGGTTACCTTGTCGCGTTGCATTACCCTTGCTAGTTTTAAAGCTAATGGGGCTGTTACCAAAATATTTTTATCACATTGCTGATAAGAACCACTCTCAAACAATAATGCTGCTTCCTTTAGCACATATGGCGCTAAGGTGAGTTTAGTTTTAACCCAGCTTTCGAAAGCACGAAATACAGCCGGATGAACTAATGCGTTCAACTTCTCCAACTCTGCTTTTTGATTAAAAACTATCGATGCAATATATTTATTATTTAAAGTACCATCAGGGTGATAACTTTCTGTTCCAAAAGTTCTTTTTACGCCTTCCACCAAATTCAAATCACTTGTCATTGCCACTTTCGCAGCTGTATCTGCATAAAAAATCGGGATCCCTAAAGTTTCGAATACTTTACAAACAGTTGTTTTACCACTTCCAATACCTCCTGTTATACCAATCTTTAACATTACTTTTCGATAATAAAATTAATTTTCCTTGGCTTCACACTTACAAGCTTACAGTATGCTGGGAAGCGGGTCAATTTCACGGTAAGTTGCTCATGCTTTAATAATTTCCATTCGTTTACATCAACATTCGCAATAATGAAATCTTCATCAACTTCTTCGTACCTAGATAAGGCAACTGTAAAAGTAACTTTGACCTTTTTAGGATAAAGCTTAATATCATAAAAATCATTGTTATTAATGATGTTTAAAGGCACTTCAACGGTTTTTTCGGTGAATTCGTCCACAGGTATTTTAACACCGATACTATTTGGATAAATGCTCACATTTACAATATTGTTTGTTTTAACGCCAATTCTAGTATTAACCGAATGTTGTAATTCCGAAAGTTTAAGTGTATCGGTATACCACTCTGTTATTTTTTTTAATTCTTCTTGCGGGCCCGATATATTTACATAGGAGGGTTTTAATTGAATTTGGCTAGCTAATCCAAATTGCTTCACGTAAGTGAAATCAGACCTTAATTTAACTGGAACACGTTTACTTGTTCGCTTAGAGAAGTCAAAATACAAAGTGTCGGGCTTCACAGAAATAATTTTTTGAGAGGTTTCTAATTGCTTATTAATCTGCGGTAATTGTTCAGTGAACAAAATAAAATTTCGATTATTTAATTTCTCTAAACTTATCGTAATCGATTGGGGGTTTATCCTAAGCCGTGCAAACAGCAATTGCCATCCCGTTCCTTCAACCTGCAAATCAACCGTATCCGTTTGCAATGCTTTAAAAGCTTTCTTTTGAGGGAAATCTTTATAAATCAAAACCGTTTTAGCGGTATATACATATTTATGATTAAGTGCCATGAACAACCAAGCTCCAATTGCACAGAGTAGGCAAATTATGAGGACTAGAAATCGCTTCCGTTCTACCTTGTTTAGTTTAATAAATGGCATGGTGGTAAAATTACAAAAAAAAGCCGCTCTCCCGAAATTACAGAAGAGCGGCTCATTAAACTTTGTTTAATTATGCTTTTGGTAATGAAGCTGCTGTAGCAGCCTTTGTTGCATCAAGAGAAATTGCAGATTTATCAAAACGAATTTTCGTACCACCTTCTACTTCGATTAGAAAAGTAGTATCATTTGCGCCTACTATTTTACCGTGAATACCAGCAGTAGTTACAATTTTATCGCCAATTTTTAAATCTTCTACCAGTTTTTTATGGTCTTTTGCCTTTTTTACTTGAGGCCTGATCATGAAAAAATAGAAAACGACCATAATTAATACCATGGGTATTATTGTGCCTAACATACCGTTGCTACCCGCTTGTAAGATTACTGTATTCATTATATTTTATTTATTTTGTTTAATTGATTAATTGGACTTGGTTACCTAAAAACTATTTTTTTGCCTTTACCTCACCCACCATATGTACAGTTGCTAAATATGGATTCGCATTCGAAACGATAGAAACAACTTTATCCTGAATTCCCGCCTTGCCTTGGCTATTAAAAATAACCTTTATGATGCCCTCTTCGCCTGGTTTTACTGGCTTCGATGGATATTCTGGAACAGTACATCCACAAGTTGCAGTTGCGTTGCTGATGATTAACGGTGTTTTACCGACATTTTTAAATTTAAATTCATATTTAACACTTTGACCTTCGGTAATTACGCCAAAGTCATACAATGATTCTTCAAATTTAATGACTGGGGCATTTACAGCGGATACCACTTTACCTGTCGAGTCGAGCACCACTGCTGTTGATGGATCTTTCTTTTGACCACAAGCGGCAAGCAATGTCGAAATAAATAGACTTAAAATTAAATGCTTCATTAGTTACTCCTCTATTAAACCTCTACCTAATTTTTTGATACTATTTGTTCTTTTTAAATCTGTTAAAATTTTATCCAAGATACCGTTTATAAATGAATTACTTTTCGGTGTACTGTAATCTTTTGATAATTCAAGATATTCATTAATGGTAACTTTAACTGGAATAGAAGGAAAGTTCATGAGCTCACAGATTGCCATTTTCATTAAAATAGTATCCATTAATGCAATCCTTTCCGATTCCCAATTTTTAGTTCGTTCAGCAATCAATTCTTGATAAGCGTTATCATTTTTGATTGTATAAGCGAATAAATCTTTCACAAATCTGCTATCTTCATCCCAATCGGCGCTAATCGGTGTTAGTTTGTTCTTGAATGGATCTTCTGACGTGAAATTTTTCAAGGTCTTAGCAATCATGCCCTTCATCACTTCACTATCTACCGGCCAATTAATGAACTTGTCTTCGAAAGCTTGAATGATGTTAAGGTTTTTTAATAAAACCTTTCTGAATATAAATTTGATAATCTCTTTTGAACTTTCTAGGGTTTCTTCTTCCTCTGCCAAGTAAGCGGCGTATTCTTTAGTATCCTTTAATTTGATAAAGATAGCTTTTACCAATTCAGGATCTGAGTGCCAGTTAATTTGATATTTATTAACTAAAGCCGAATATTCTGGATTTTGTTTTAAAACAACCGCAAACTTATTGTGTAGCAGCTTCTGATTTGGATTTAAATCTTCAGCAGTTGGAAGATGCTTGTTTGCTCTTTCCATCGCGTCGTTAGCTGTGTATTCGGTTACATCAACTAGGAGTGCAAGCATGCGCACATACATTTCATAAACGCTATCAATACTTTGCATCAATGCTTTTTGACTGCTTACGCTGTCTTTCTTTTCCGTCATTTGCCAAGCAAAAATGTTTTGCAAAGCTTTAATCCTTAAGTGCCTTCTATTTAACATGAAATGAATGTAAGAACGAGTAGTAAATTTTACTGGTTGTAATTAATATGATGATTTTATTTGTTTAATGTCTGCGATTCGTTTTTCGGCAATTCTACTTGCTGCTAAATTTGTAGGTATATTTTCAGATTTAGACAACTTGATAACCTCTCTTGTTGCATTATAAATATTTTCTGTGAGTTGCATGGTTCTCTTTTTACCAAAACCTGTTAACTCAGAATAACAATTTATCAATCCACCAGCATTGATTAGATAATCAGGTGCATATAAAATACCTTTTTCTAAAAGCAGCTGACCATGTATTTCTTCATCGCCTAATTGATTATTTGCAGAACCAGCAATGATTGCGAATTTCATCTTTTTGATGGTCTTATCATTTACCGTAGCACCTAAAGCA
>DATJDT010000241.1:0-2410 GCA_035497275.1 Pedobacter sp. | reverse complement strand
AACCGCTAAATATGGCTACGAAAACGGGATAAAGTTTACGTTCGGATATGATGATAAAACATTATCTGGTTTATGGAAAAACGCTATTGAGCAACATTATAGACCAATGTTAAAGGCTGATAGCTCGCAGATTAAAATTTCTGGAACTAAAATCGTTGATAATAAAAATGGTGGAAATATAAATGTCTCGCCTGCAATAAGTCCAGATGGCAAATATTTGGCATTCTTATCAGAAAAAGATTTATTCGGTATTGATTTGTTTTTGGCCGATGCTAAAACAGGAAAAACAATTCGAAAATTAAGTAGCCAAATTTCTAATTCCCATATCGATGATTTTAACTTCATAGAATCAGCAGGAGCTTGGTCGCCCGACAGCAAAAAATTTGCTTTTAGTATTTTTAGCAAGGGAAGGAATGAAATGCTCATGATTGATGTAACTAATGGAAATACCATTATGCAAACCGACATGGGCAAGGTTGAACAGTTTAGTAATTTAACTTGGTCGCCCGACGGAAACGAGATTGCATTTTCTGGTATGGTTGAGGGACAAAGCGATATATATTCTTATAACTTAACAACAAAATTGGTTACGCAGATTACGAATGACGAGTTTTCAGATTATGCTCCAAATTTTTCACCTGATGGCAAAATGATTGTCTTTTCTTCGGATCGTGCCTCGGTTACTAGTGGAAATATAAGCGCAGTTAACTCCTTAAACCTATCTATTTACAATTTTGGAACAAAATCTATTACGAATGTCCCTGTTTTTGCAGGAGCAAATAATCTAAACGCACAGTTTTCTGGAGATAGTAAAAGGATCTTCTTTTTATCTAATCGTGATGGTTTTAGAAACTTATATGAATATAATTTAGAAAACAATATTGTTAAGCAGTTAACTGATTATTTTACAGGTATTAGTGGTATTACCGAATATTCTCCTGCTATTTCTGTAGCAAGAAACGACGATATTATCTACAGCTATTATCGCTATCAACGTTATACTTTATATAATTCTCCATTAAGTAACTTTAGAGCTAAAGTGGTGAATGCACAGGATTTGGATTTTGTACCGGCCGTACTCCCACCGTTTGAAAATACAGGAGTAAATGTGGTAAACTCAAATCTTAGCAATTTCGAGCGCTTTGAGAAAACGATAGGCGATTCGTTAATCACTATTCCATACAAACCTAAGTTTAGATTAGATTATTTGGCCAACAGCGGTGTTGGAGTATCTTCAAGCAGGTTTGGAACAGGAATTCAAGGCGGTATTGTAGGTATGTTTAGCGATATCTTAGGGCGAAATCAAATTATAGCAAATATATCGGTAAATGGTGAAATCTATGATTTCGGTGGTTTAGTAGGATATATTAATCAAAAAAGCAGAATCAATTGGGGAGTGGCGGCATCACACATTCCATATGTTACAGGCTTTACAACAGGATCATTTTATAACCCGAACACAAATCCAACTGGGGATCCTATTGATACCATTAGTACTAACATATTAAGAACTTTTGAAGATAAACTGGAAGTATTTGGTTCCTATCCATTTAGCAAAATCCATAGGTTCGAAGCTGGAACTGCATTTTCACATTATAGCTACCGTTTAGATCGCTTTAATAATTACTACCAAGACGTTAACGGTTATCCAGCATATTATCTTGGAGCAGATAGGGAAAAGGTTTCTAACTCGCAAGCTACAAATACGCTGGGAATACCGCTTGAAGCATTTTCAATCGTGTCTGCTAATGCGTCTTTTGTAGGGGATAACTCAATTTTTGGGGTTGCCGCTCCACTTGATGGCTTTAGATATAGAGTTGGCTTGGAACAATACATTGGAGATTTTAACTTCTCAGCACTCACCGTAGACGCCAGGAAGTATTGGAGAACAAAACCGCTAACTTTTGCAGTTAGAACTTATAATTATATGCGTTTCGGTAAGGAAGGCGAAAATTTATATCCATTGTTTATAGGCTATCCTTACTTAATTAGAGGATATGAGGCAAATTCGTTTTATAACAGCAAAGTGCAAAATACTGGTACTTTCGATATCAATCAACTATCCGGAAGTAAATTTGCAGTATTTAACTTTGAAATTCGATTACCTTTTAGCGGACCTAAAAAACTGGCACAAATAAACTCAAGGTTCTTTTTCAGTGATTTAAACCTCTTCTTTGATGCGGGTGTAGCGTGGACAGAAGATTCAAAAGTTGCATTCAAAAACCAACCAAGTAGCACATTACTGCCAAACGGCACACCTGCAGAACGTGTACCGGCTTTAAGTGCAGGCCTCTCATTAAGGGTTAACGTATTTAACTATTTTATATTAGAACCTTACTACGCCTTCCCTTTTCAACGTAAAGACGTAAACGGTGGTGTATTTGGATTAACATTTGCACCTGGCTGGTAG
>DATJDT010000240.1:0-2459 GCA_035497275.1 Pedobacter sp. | reverse complement strand
TTCTAAAAATATCTGCATCGCTATAATTTGCAAATGCAGTATGTTCCGCAGGTCTAAATTTGTTATTTTCTGTCTTAGTTTTGCTAATGCCAAGTCGCCCCCTCATCACTAAATCATGGGTAATCTGCCATTCAACTGCCGTATTATTGGTTATTTCTGAAGTACTGGTCTTATCAAAAGTATTCAAATTCGCATTGTATTGAGGATTGGTTGGTAGTGTAGACCAACGACCTACATAGTCAGCGTTACCTGGATCACCCAAAATTTTAATAACTTGACCATTATCATCATAAGCCCTCCAATACGGATTCAGTTTAACGTAATCGCTAAAGTTTCCATAAGGTGAATTGGCCGAACTCCCTTCTGAAATCATTAAGTTGTTGCTAAACTTCACCTTGTTATAGGTGTAAGAAAGGTTAATAGTTCCGTTATAAGTTCTCCGTTTCGAACCAATCATTACACCCTGAATGTCGTTCATTTGCATGGATGCAGAATAGCGGAAGGTTCGATCTCCACCTTCTAACCGTAGATTGTGGCGTTGCCCAACACCAGTACTCAGTGGTTTTGAAAGCCAGTAGGTATCAACTCCACTGTTAACATCAGTTAAAAGAACGCTATAATAACGCTTAAGCGGGATGTCGTAATCAGGTCGTTCCCCGTTGTACAAACCCATCGTGTTTTCAAGTGACAGTTTCTCGTTCGCATGTAAAAGGTTGTAAGTACTTAAATCAGGTGCTTCAACATTCAAATCAGCGCGGTAGGTTACCCGAAGTTTCCCCTCTTTGGGAGCTTTAGTAGTGATTACAATTACCCCATTGGCTCCTCTGGAACCGTAAATAGCAGTTGCCGATGCATCTTTTAATATGGTAAGTGATTCTACCTCATTTGAGTTCATATCCAATAATTTTTGCAAGGTCGTTTGAAAACCATCCAGAATGATTAATGGTGTATTTAAGGCAACACGAGATTCATTTTGCAAATCATCTACATTGGGTAAACTTGAGTTTCCTCTGATTTGTATTTCAGGGATGCGATTAGGATCTGTACCGAAGGAGTTGCTTTCAATGATATTGAATGAAGGATCAACGTTACGAAGAGATGTAAGTAGATTACGATTACCAAATTGTTCTAATTCTTTAGCAGAAACGGTTGTGGAAGCACCTGTAAAACTTTGATCTACTTTTTTAAAAATACCTGTTGTAATCACTACTTCTTTAATGGTAGTTACATCCGGTATCAATGTTACGTTTACTACTAAATCATTGGCAGTTAAGGTTATTTCTTTAGCCTTATATCCGATATATGAAAAGTTAAGTATATCTGCATTATCATCTACTTTAATCGAATACCTTCCGTTTTTATCGGTAGTTACCACGGTATTGGTTTTCTTACTCTTCACAGTTACTCCAATCAGTATTTCTCCCTTTTCATCGGTTACTGTTCCCGTTACTATATGCAATCGATTTGCAAACTCATAGTTTTGAGCGGGTTTAGCTTTAACCACAATAGTTTTATTCTCAATCTCATATAAAAAAGGCTGGTTTTCGAAGGCTTTATTCAACGCTTCGATGATAGAGACATTGCTGAGGTTGAGGTTTACCACGCCTGCATTTTCCATCAGCCTATCGCTGTAGATAAAATCATAGCCTGTCTGCTTGCGGATTTGCTTAAATATGCTAACCAATTTGGCATTTTTTTGCCTTAAGGTCACGTTCTGAGCATAGGTGCTTGCGCTTACTTGTAAAAATGTAGCTGTTAACAATACAATGATTAGTTTCATTACGAGCAAAATTTTGGCTGTACAAGCTGGTGGCCTGTATAGCCTTTTAAAGTAAAAATTCATACATTTGAATTAGTTTAATAAGATAATGCGGGATGTCTAAATCTGATAGTTTGGCACCCTCATGGTTCATTAATAATTATTTCGCGTTTCCCGATTGTATCGGGTTTGATGAATGGCATTAAACTAAAGCCAGGGGTGTGCAACCACTCTTGGCTTATTTTTTTAGCGCTGTTATAGGAAGTTAAGTAAATTTTCGCATCATACTTAGTTTGGTTTGGTGTTAATGGTTTGGTTAGCTTGGTTGGTATTAATCGTTATATAGTTAAGTCTATATGAAAACCCCTAACCCCTAAGAAGAATGAAAAAAATTATTAGATCAGAAAGTGGAGAACATACAGAGCAGAAAAAGTACCTCCCCCATCACTATTCGTAGGTGCTTTAATGCGATAGACATTTGGGCTTCAACAGTTTTCACACTGATGCCCATTCTTACAGCAATCTCTTTATTACTTAAGAATTCTTTTCTGCTTAATAGGAAAACCTCCTTACATCGTTTGGGAAGAAGTTCAATGCCCTTTTCTAGCAACTTCTCGACGTCTTGTTGATGGAGACTGTCGCTCATAGTATCAAAACCGGCTAGCCTTTCTAACTCACCGTCTTCGATAAACACCTTGCG
>DATJDT010000239.1:0-1517 GCA_035497275.1 Pedobacter sp. | reverse complement strand
GCCGATCCTGGTCTTCCTGAACCTGGTGCAACAAACAATCCAGCTGCTTTACCAGCAAGCATATTTTGAATATTGGGAGAGGTGATATTTTTTAATTCACTGCCTTTAATGGTACTTAAAGCACCTGTAAGACTTTCTTTTTTCTGAACGCTATATCCCATTACAACTAATTCGCCTAATGCCTCAATTGATTCGGTAAGCATAATATCTCCTAAAGATGCTCCTGTAATCGTAATTTCTTTGGCGGTATAGCCCATCGAAGAAATAGTTAATATATCGCCTATTTTTGCTTCGATGCTAAAATAACCCTCACTATTGGTGGATATTGCACGGTTTGTGCCTTTTACTTTTACCGTTGCTCCTGGAATAGGGCCGCCTTTTGGATCTTTGATAGTACCAGAAATAGTTTCGAAGATAGCCATTGGCGTAGCTAAGGCCTTTACTAAATTTGCCTTGTTTAAGTTTTTATTAATGGCTATCGTCTTGCCTTCAATATTATATTCTAGCGGGAGGTCGGCCAATAATTGTTGAAGTACAGTGCTGATTGAATTTTCATTGATATTTACATCAATTCTTTTTAGCCCTTGAAGGTCTTCCGTTTTATAGAAAAAAGTATAGTCAGATTGTTTTTCTATTTCTTTTAAGACTTGGTTAATTTGTACAGATTTCAGATTTAATCTGATACTTTGAGAAAAAGTTTTTGCATTCGCAAAAGTAGAGATGCATACAGTGAAGATTAGCATAAACTTCACTGTGGCGCAAAAAATGTTAAAAGGATTTTTCCTTTGCATTTGTTGCACAGGAACAGGGTTTCTTTTGTTGTTTTTTTTCATTTGAACTAAAAGATTTAGGTTTAAATGGTTGTTCTTAAAGTATTTGGTTAATGTTTTGAAGCATCTTGCTCCATTAAGGCTTAAGTCAGTTGTTTTTCATGATGTTTGTTTAAGTTATATGGTTATTGAATGATTAGTTTGTTATCCTCAGTTAGTTCATATTTAACACGTGTTGCGCCTAGTATTTTTAAAGTTTGTCTCAGTGTGAGATCTTTTCCTATTTTTCCTGTAAACGTACCAGAGGGTTTGTCGCCTTCATAGCTTACTTCAATGTCATACCATCTTGCCAAGTCTTGCATTACTTCATCAATACTGGCCTTTTCAAAATAAAATAGGTCGTTTTTCCAAGCTAAGATGCTTGCTGGGTCTATATTGTTGAACAATTGTATTTGATCGGCTAGAGGTTGACTGACAGCCTGCTGATTAGGTTTTAATAAGAACTGTCGTTTACCAGTATTCAGCAGGATGCTACCTTCTAATAAGGTAGTCTTGTAATTGCCATTATCAGCATAGGTATTTACATTGAAGTGTGTTCCTAAAACCGCGATATTGGTTTTGCTATTTTGAATATTTACGATAAAGGGTTTTTGTGCATCTTTTGCCACTTCAAAATACGCTTCGCCCGAAATTGTAACTTCTCTTGTCTTTTTTGAAAATACGATTGGATATTCAATACTACTGGCG
>DATJDT010000238.1:0-4510 GCA_035497275.1 Pedobacter sp. | reverse complement strand
CTCATCCACTGATATAATTTGATTTTTTTGGCGGGTCGTTCCTGTTTTTTATCTAACTCCTGTGCAATCCGCTCCCACAATTGGTTTGAAGGTCCTTTTTCTTCAAATGATTTTTTGTTTTCCTTTATAAATTCTGCTAATTTATTGCTCATCTTCCTACTCCTTTCATTTCTAATAAACTATTTAATTTTCTTTTTGCGCGCATATACTGCGAACGTGATGTGTTTTCTGTGATTTTTAAAATATGTGCAATCTCTTCATGATCATACCCTTCAAATAAATAAAGCGTTAACACGACCCTATATCCATCTGGCAATTCATTTACTGCAGCCTTTATTGCTTCTACCTTAAATGATATACTTTCTTCATCCGAAAGCTCTTCATCGGCAACTTCAACTTCATCCAAGCTCACAAACTCGGCCTTGCGTTTTCTTAAGTAATTAATGGCTCTGTTAATTACAATCTGTTTTAGCCAAAGGCCAAAGGTTGTTTCTTGCCGAAAGTCTGCTATTCGATTAAAAGCATCTAAAAACGCTTCTTGCAATACATCTTCGGCCTCAGCATCGTCATTCACAATTCGAAGCGCCACATTATACATCGCATTACCGTACAACTTGTATAGCTCAAATTGTGCTTTCCGATTACCGGTTCGGCATTCGTTTACGAGTGATCCGTGCTTATCAATATATACAGTTTCCAAATGCTAGCGTTCTGATTAAAAGACAGTGTAATTTTTAAAACGTTGCATCAAGGTATAAAAAAAATTTTTTCGTTGTTAGTTGTTTAGTTGCTGGTTCCATCTTAATACTCGCTACTTGTTACTTTACTCCAAAATCGGTATTTTTGCCGCTCAAAATTTAATATAAAAATGTTAAGAACAACGACTTGCGGGGCTTTAACACTGCAAAATTTAGGCGAAAATGTAACTCTATGCGGTTGGATGCAGAATTCAAGGGATTTAGGCGGGATGACTTTTATAGATATCCGTGATCGTTATGGAATCACCCAATTGGTTTTTAACATGAATGACAATATCGAATTATGCGAAGGTGCGCGTAGCTTAGGTCGTGAATTCGTGATTAAGGTAAGTGGAACGGTTGTAGAACGCTCTAATAAAAATAAAGAAATCCCAACAGGGGAAATAGAGATTAAAGTAACTGCATTAGAAATATTAAATGAGGCAAAACTACCTCCTTTTTTAATCGACGATAAAACTGATGGCGGTGATGATTTGCGCATGAAATATCGGTATTTAGATTTACGCCGTAATCCGATAAGGAACAACATGATTTTACGCCATAGAATGGCACAATCTGTTCGTCGTTATTTAGATGCCCTAGATTTTATTGAAGTTGAAACTCCAGTACTAATCAAATCTACTCCTGAAGGAGCTAGAGATTTTGTGGTCCCAAGCAGAATGAATGCTGGTGAATTCTATGCATTACCTCAGTCGCCACAAACCTTTAAACAGTTACTGATGGTTTCTGGTTTTGATCGCTATTTTCAAATTGTAAAATGCTTCCGGGACGAAGATTTAAGAGCAGATAGGCAGCCAGAATTTACGCAGATAGACTGTGAAATGTCTTTCATAGAGCAAGAAGATATTTTAAACACTTTCGAAGGTTTAATCCGTACTTTATTTAAGGAAGTACGTAATTACGACCTTCCGGTAGTGCCGCGTATGCAGTATGCTGACGCAATGCGTTTATATGGCTCGGATAAGCCTGATACACGTTTTGATATGCAGTTTGTAGATTTAACAGCTATCGTAAAGGGAAAAGACTTTGCAGTATTCGACAATGCAGAATTAGTGATTGCGATTAATGCTAAAGCCTGTGCACATTATACCCGCAAACAATTAGACGAATTAACTGATTTTATTAAGCGTCCTCAAATTGGGGCAACAGGTTTAATTTATCTTCGTCATAATGAAGACGGCTCTTTAAAATCTTCTGTAGATAAATTTTATAGTGAAGAAGAATTAACTAAATGGTCGGCCGCACTTAATACAGAACCAGGCGACTTAGTATTAGTAATGGCGGGGGGTACAGATAAAGTTCGCAAGCAATTAAGCGAACTCCGCTTAGAAATGGGTACTAGATTAGGCTTACGTAACAAAGACACTTTTTCGGCACTATGGGTGCTTGATTTCCCTTTATTAGAATGGGATGAAGAAACTGAGCGTTATCATGCCATGCACCATCCATTTACTTCACCAAAACCTGAAGATATTGCTTTACTAGATACTGACCCTAAAAATGTGCGCGCCAATGCATATGATATGGTTGTAAATGGAACAGAAATTGGTGGCGGTTCTATCCGTATCCATGACAGAACGTTACAGGCTTTAATGTTTAAGCATTTAGGCTTTAGCAATGAAGAAGCTCAAAAACAATTTGGCTTTTTAATGGATGCATTTGAATTCGGCGCACCTCCACATGGCGGTATTGCCTTCGGTTTTGATAGATTGTGCTCTATTTTTGCTGGGTTAGATAGTATTCGCGATGTAATTGCTTTCCCTAAAAACAACTCTGGCAGGGATGTAATGATTGATAGTCCGAGTACAATTGACGACAAGCAATTGAAGGAATTGAAGATAAAGACTGATTTGTAACGCTAACCGTACGGCGAGATCCTCAACGTCCTTGCGAGGTACGAAGCAATCTAATGCAGGTTGCTTCGTACCTCGCAAGGACGTTTTTATTAACACTCCCAACAGGGCTTATTAATTCACTAAGAACAAGGCATTGGTAAACAGTTGTTTCCCATTTTCCCAGAAAGAACGAAACAGCACATCGGCACCTAAATAAATAATAGCCCCCCTGCCTGATTGTTGAACACCAAATAGCATTCCTGATGCTAACTTCTTTTTTACTTTTTCTCCAGCGATCCCAGCCACATAACTGTTTTCTTTTAAAGTTCCAACATTCCATCCATTCTCTAAAGGCTCGTATATTTTTTCATCCGTTTTTAGCGTGTAATAATATTTTCCTAAGCCTATTGCTAAAGGGTGGCTAAGATCTAAGTTAACCCTATAAATCGCTCCTGGAATAGCGTTTTCCAAGTCATCTTTATCTTTTTCTGCATATCTTCTTTGTACCGCTTGTTTTTCGTCCTTTTTAGGATATTCTTTCTTTTTGATATCAAATGGTCTTTTGCCAACCATTGAAGTAATCGCATCTTCACACAGTAAAACTCTCCCTCCAGCAGCAATCCATGTGCTTAACTGATCACCAATTTTTTCACCATAAAAGCCATCCGGCAAAATCAGCGTATTAATTTTATTAATATCTAGGCTTGATATACTTTGGGTGCTAATCATCGTAACTGGGTAGTTTAATTCTTGCTCAAAAAAGTGCCAGATTTCCCCGACCGATAAAGAAGAAACCTCTTGTCCTGTAACAACAGCAATTTTAGGTGCCGTTAAAAGCCTGTAGGTAGATGATCCAAAGTCTTTACCCTTTTCAACATAACCGCTATTGATGGGATAAAATGTGGTATTATAATCCTTCGCTACGTTAGCAAGTATGGCTGTCAAGTCATTGTTTACTTTTTCATTCTCCGTACGATAAATCAATAAAGAACCAGCGCGATATACTTTACCTCCAATTGTAAAATCCTCATCTGCCATGCGTATCTTTATTTTCTTCTTTTGAAGTGCGATCAATGTTTGCGCATCATTAACTGAATTCCACGGAATTGCCCAAGCATATGGTTTTTGGATGGCTGGAATACTTTCGCTTTTTTCTGCTATGA
This sequence comes from Pedobacter sp., assembly GCA_035497275.1. Lineage (GTDB taxonomy): Bacteria > Bacteroidota > Bacteroidia > Sphingobacteriales > Sphingobacteriaceae > Pedobacter. The sequence goes on along the minus strand of DATJDT010000238.1, from coordinate 754 downwards.
AATTAAAATTGCCAGATACAGCTTCTTTTACACCATAGGCATTTAAGCCATAAGCATAGGGTAATGCCCAAGCTGTTATATCATAAGTATTAGAATCGGTAACGAATGTTTGTGGTTCAAATAAAACATTTGCCATTACTGCATGAGGCTGCTGTAAGTTTACGATGAGGTCATTTCGGTCAACTTTAAAGTTTTCTACTTTTTGCGTTTCGTAATTATAACCACTTAAATTTCGATCGCCTCCAAACGAGAAATTAATTTTGTTTCGTTTTAATAAATCCGCCAGTTTACGTAATCGTTCAATATTTTGTGCCTTTACAATATAGGTTTTATAAATCCCAGGCGGATTAGTAGCGCTTTGATCAAAGTATTTTTTAAACTCGTTCAACAGTTTGTCTGAGTGAATGGCGGTGGTTTCCAAGGTAGCCATCGACGTGGTAAAATGATGGTCTATCCTATCTTTTAAAGTTAGGGTATCACCATCTGCCGTAATTATGGCAAGGCCTACAGACCCTCCCTGTTCGTAAGTCATGCCAATTGCTCCATTATATAAAGGGTAGGTGTCGCCATAAGATGGATAAAGTAGGTCAAAGCGTTCTTTTGTAAAATATTGCCAGCCATTTTCATCAAAATATTTCGCATTATTTTTACCTATTGTAACCTGAAACTCTCTTTGCCAAGCAGTAATATCTTGATGAATCGGTTCGGCTGCAGGTGCAAAATAATAGGGTTCATTATAACTTTGTTCATGAAA
>DATJDT010000237.1:0-3015 GCA_035497275.1 Pedobacter sp. | reverse complement strand
CCCATTCCATTTACAATCGTAATTCCTAAGCCCGTTTTAGCCTCGATATTGGTTGAGTCTAAAGCCATTGCTTTGGTAAAAGATGCGTTTGCTTTTTGTATTAAAACTGGTCTTACTAAACTATCTGTCGAATTATCAAAGCCTTTTAGGAAACGAGTTCCAGCTGCTAACCAATTTGTTAAAATAGGCTCATTATTGGCAACAACTTCCAAATACATTGCACTTGGTATCGCTTGCTCAACATCATCCCATTTTTCAGCTAATAGTTTAGCCTGTTTAAGTTGTTCACTGCCAGACGCATTGTTATAAGCCTTTTCCAACGTCGAAATTTCTTCTGCACTTGTAGCGCTTATTGAAGCCATCCCAATTGTTGAGGCATCAGCAATGCTAAATGAAGGAGTAACTACCTCAGTTTTATTAGCCGCCTTTTTTGAATCTTCTTTTGGTTTAACTAAGCCCTTAACGTCTCTTGTAAACAAAAATCCAACAAGTACTACCATGGTAGCAATTATAATAACTTGTTTTGAACGGACACTGTTTAACATGATAATGATATATTAAGCTTCAGCTTTAGTTTTTTTAGAGTTGTTTTTAACTTTGTCAACAAATACTTTTGCTGGTTTAAAGCTTGGAACAAAATGCTCTGGGATAATGATTGCAGTGTTTTTAGAAATATTTCTAGCAGTTTTTTGTGCTCTCTTTTTAACAACAAAACTACCAAAACCTCTTACGTAAACATTTTCACCGCCAATCATGCTGTTTTTGATTACTTTGAAAAATGCTTCAACGGTTTCTTGTACGTCTACTTTTTCAATTCCTGTCTTTGTTGATATTTCTGAAATAATATCTGCCTTAGTCATATTTTCTATTTATTAAATTATTGTATGTTATAATTATAACTGTTTTGGGGTTGCAAAAGTATTGCTTTTTAATGAGATAGGAAAATAAAAGTTGATTTATTTGTAATTAGACTCATCATTTAATTGCAACTTTTAACGGAATAAGAGTGAATGTAGTATTAAAGGCTACTATTTTCTTCACAATTAATATGATTACATTGTACTTTTGAACTCATGAGTTTTCAGAAAGCAATTGTAGAATGGTATCAAATTAATAAAAGAGCGCTTCCTTGGCGAAATACAACCGATGCTTATGTGATTTGGCTGTCGGAAATTATTTTACAACAAACTCGGGTGGAACAGGGATTACCCTACTTCTATAAATTTCTAACAAACTTCCCAACGGTTCAAGATTTTTCGAATGCTAGTGAGGATGAGGTCCTTAAGCTTTGGCAAGGACTAGGATACTACTCAAGGGGAAGAAATATGTTATTTACTGCACAACAGATTATGGCCGAGTACAATGGTGTATTTCCTGTTAAATATGAACAGCTTATTAAGCTAAAAGGAGTGGGTGAGTATACCGCTGCAGCCATCTCATCCTTTGCGGCAAATGAGTCAAAAGCAGTTTTAGATGGGAATGTTTTTAGGGTTTTAGCAAGATACTTTGGGATTAGCGAGCCTATTAATAGCAGTACAGGGAAAAAGATATTTGCAGAATTAGCACAAAGCCTTATTGAAGATCAGCTGCCGGCGATATATAATCAGGCAATTATGGAGTTTGGCGCATTACAGTGTAAGCCTAAACCAAACTGTGAAACATGTCCTTTAGCTATCAATTGTTTTGCGCTAAATAATCAGCAAATAGCTGTTCTACCAGTGAAATTGAAACTAGTTAAGGTAAAGGAAAGGTGGTTTAATTATTTTGTGGCTTCTGATGGGCAGTATATTTTAATGAAGCAACGTCAGTTGGGAGATATTTGGCAAAAGTTATATGATTTCCCATTAATAGAGGAATCGCAATCATTAAATTACAGTGACCCTTATTTTATAAATCGAGTTAAAGATCTATTTGGTAAAGAGGTGATAATGCGCTCTGTAAGTCAAAAAAAGCATTTATTAACCCACCAAATTATATACGTTCATTTTTTTGTTTTAGAGAATTATATGATTAACTTTAATGAGCATGCAGAAATTAAATCGATAAAGGTGGGTGATTTTAAGTCCTTACCACACCCTAAAGTAATTAGCGATTTTATTGAAATGTATTTATAAAACTAATCAAATATTTATGTCGGGTATTAACAAAGTTATTTTGGTGGGGCATTTGGGTAAAGACCCAGAGGTTCGCCACTTAGAGGGAGGGGTAACTGTAGCAAGTTTCCCATTAGCCACTTCCGAAACTTACAACAAGGATGGGAAAAGGGTAGAACAAACAGAATGGCATAATATTGTGCTTTGGAGAGGTCTGGCCGAAGTGGCGTCAAAATATCTCCAGAAAGGAAAGCTGGTTTATATTGAAGGGAAATTAAGAACGCGCTCGTTCGAGGATAAAGAAAAAATAAAAAAATATGTAACTGAAGTAGTCGCAGAAAACTTTACCATGTTAGGTAGAAAGAGTGATTTCGAGAACACACCAGTTAGTACCGGAACTCCCAAAAGTGAAGATGATTTTGTAAGTCCGGTAGATGAAACAGGGGATTTGCCATTTTAAAAATAAAAAAGGCCCCTAAGGGGCCTTTTTTATTTATTCAACCGTAACAGATTTCGCCAAGTTCCGTGGCTGATCAACGTTACAACCTCTAAGTACAGCGATATGATAAGATAAGAGCTGCAAAGGAATTGTAGCCAACAATGGCAAAAATGCCTCGCTCGAATCTGGTATTTCAATGCAATAATCGGCCATTTTCCTAACCTCTATGTCACCCTCAGTTACAATTGCCAATACAATTCCTTTTCGTGCTTTAACTTCCTGGATATTGCTAATCACCTTTTCATAAGACGAGTTTTTAGTTGCAATTACAACAACTGGCATTTCTTCATCAATTAATGCTATTGGTCCGTGTTTCATTTCTGCAGCTGGATACCCCTCCGCATGGATATATGAAATCTCTTTAAGTTTAAGCGCTCCCTCTAAAGCTACCGGGAAACCACTTCCTCTGCCTAAGAATAAGCA
>DATJDT010000236.1:0-1743 GCA_035497275.1 Pedobacter sp. | reverse complement strand
GTTGCTCATTTTAGTAAGTTTTTAATGTGCCCAACTACTGGTATTTCTTATGATGAACCACAACCAAACAGTTTTTCATTCAATTCGCCTTATGGGGCATGCGAACGATGCGATGGCTTAGGTTACATCTTTGTTGTCGACAAGGAATCCGTGATGCCAAATATGAAATTGAGCATTTTAAATGGAGGCTTAGCACCATTGGGTGAATATCGTGATGTTTGGATGTTTCAGGTGTTAAAAGCACTTGCTAAAAAATATAATTTTTCACTTTCAACTCCATTAGATAAGTTGGGTGATGAAAATATAGATATTATCTTAAATGGAACGCATGAATTATTAAGCGTTGCAGTGGAATATAATAAATGGAATGTACAGAATTATCAGGTTACTTTTGACGGAATTATAAAACTTTTAGAAGAACAGCAGGATAAAAGAGGAGATACAGCTCCTGATGATATGGATACATTTCGAAAGCTAAAGACTTGTCCAGAATGTAATGGGGCACGTTTAAAGAAAGAAAGTCTACATTTTAAAGTAGATGGTAAAAATATCTTTCAGTTGGCTGAAATGGATATCAATGGGCTTAAAACATGGTTTGTGGATGTGGAGGCTAGGTTAAATGACCGCCAAAATGTGATTGCCAAAGAAATTTTAAAAGAAATTAGAGCGAGAATAGGGTTTTTAACTGATGTTGGACTAACTTATTTATCATTAGATAGGACAGCAAGAACACTATCTGGGGGGGAAGCTCAAAGAATTAGATTAGCAACTCAAATAGGTTCGCAATTGATGAACGTAATGTACATACTAGACGAGCCTAGTATTGGTTTACATCAAAGAGATAATGAGCGACTTATCGGTGCTTTAAAAAATTTGCGGGACTTAGGCAATACTGTGCTGGTTGTTGAGCATGATAAGGATATGATTCTCGAAGCCGACCATGTAATCGACATTGGTCCGGCTGCGGGTGTTCACGGAGGTGAAGTGGTAGCACAAGGAACGCCAGCAGAAATTTTAAAATCTGGTACATTGACGGCTGCCTATTTAAATGGGAAAAAAGGAATTGAAGTGCCAAAAAAACGTCGAAAAGGCAATGGACATAAATTGTCAATCATTAAAGCCACTGGCCATAACCTTAAAGAAGTTTCAGTTGATTTTCCTTTAGGTAAATTTATTGCGGTAACTGGAGTGTCAGGAAGTGGCAAGTCAAGTTTAATTACAGAGACTTTATATCCAATCTTAAATCATCATTTCTTTAGAGCAAAGAAACATCCTCTTCCTTACGAGAAGATCGTGGGTTTAAAAGAAATCGATAAGGTAATCGAAATTGATCAAGCTCCGATCGGACGTACCCCTCGTTCAAATCCTTCAACTTATACCGGGGTGTTTTCAGACATTCGCAACCTATTTGTGCTATTGCCTGAAGCAAAAATTCGTGGCTATAAGCCAGGTCGTTTTTCATTTAATGTAAAAGGCGGACGCTGTGAAACTTGTCAGGGTGCCGGCATGAAGGTTATTGAGATGAATTTCTTACCAGATGTTGCAGTGCCTTGTGAGGAATGTGGGGGAAGACGGTATAACCGTGAAACCTTAGAGGTTCGATATAGAGGGAAATCCATTAGTGACATATTGGACATGAGCATCGAAGAGGCCTGCGTTTTTTTTGAACATATGCCTGCAATTTACCGTAAGATTAAAACCTTAAATGATGTGGGCTTGGGTTATATTAGACTAGGCCAATCG
>DATJDT010000235.1:0-2994 GCA_035497275.1 Pedobacter sp. | reverse complement strand
GGCATAACCAATTTAAACATATCGTCTACTAACTTGTCGATATCTTTTTTGCTGATTTCGTTATTAAGTTCCCTACGCGTTAAAATTCCACGGTGCTGTAAACTTTTGATATGCTGACCAGCAATTCCGACATTCACTACTCGAATTTCTACATTTGATTGTGAACTTGCTAATTCCACAGCCGAAGCAATGCCTTGCACCGTTTTTTGGATATTAGAAACCACTCCACGAGTTACCCCTGCCGACTCTGCTTTTCCAATACCTAATACTTCAATTTTATCATGTTGTGTTCTGCGGCCAACAATAACACAAATCTTTGTAGTACCGATATCTAATCCTACTACAATTGGAGATTGAATGGTAGATTTTTCTTTGCCCATAACTTTATTCTTTTGTTGCGTTTATTTATTGCTTTTCTTGGTATCTGTTTTCTCTTTTGTTGCTGATCCAGCCTTTGTCTTTTCCGTTGTAGATTTAACTGGAGGTTTGTAAAGCAAAGGATCAGATTTAACCACTGGTTTTTCTTTAGTTGAAATTGTTTTATCACCCTTTGCAGTACTCACTGCTTTCGTTTCTTTTCCGGCTATTTTCTTAGGCTCGTTCGTATTTGTCGGCTTTTGCTCTTTTGCCACCGTATTTGTAACTACTTTTTTTGTGGCTATTTTTTCGCTTTCCTTTTTTATTTCCTCTTCAATCACATTCTTTACAGCCGAAGCCACCAGCTCCTTTGCAAAACTGGCACTGTCTATTTTTACAGCAGGTTGCTTAACTGCAGTTGAATCGATGATGTTTTTTTCGCAAACAATTTGATTAACATACTTAATGTTAATTGTTTTATAAGCGTCCCATCCTACCTCGGGCATTGCTTGCTTATAAAAGGCCAATAAATTATCCATCTTTATAGCCAATGAATCGGCATTCCCTAAAATTATTCGCTGTTTACCTACTCTAGGTATTAACTCAATATCTTTTTTGCTATTTACAAAGATCTGTTCAAACTGTGCGTCCCATAAAGTATCTTGCTTCATAAACAACGCTGTTTTATACAAATCAGCGAGCAATGGCGTGATTAAAGTATCTACTCTTCCACCAAAACCTTCCAAGATCTCTCCGGTAGCAACCAAAACATTAGCCGTAAAATTTGGAGACATTGGCATTTTTAATCCTTCTCTATCTATATAATAATCTTGTCCACCCGCATTGATAACCCTCAAAACAGGCTGGCGTTGTTTAATTTGAATATTAATCACCCCATCCATATCAGCATAAACTTTAGCAAAAGCTATGTAAGGATTTGCTTGCATGGTTTTTTCTATATCATGGGTATTGATATCTTCTAATTTCCTACCAACTAATTCTCCCTGACTTTCCTTCAAAATAGCATCGATTTCTTCTCTCTCAATGAAATTGTCTACACCAGGGATTAAAATTTTAACGTTTGTACATTTAACCTCTTGTTTCTTAACTTCAATAAAACTAAGCAACACCACAACCCCACTCAAGCATAGTGCCCAAGCAAACCCTTTCGTTATCGCTTTCCAATTTATACGCCTAAGCATTATTTAAAAGGTTCTTTAAAGGTTCAACCAATGTATCAATATCTCCTGCACCTACGGTTAAAAGTAGCTCAGGATTTTTATTTTTAACTAATTCTAAAACCGATTCTTTTCCACATACTATTACGTCATTTAAAGTCATCTTATCCTTCAGTAATTGGGAAGTTACTCCTGCAATGGGCAGCTCTCTCGCTGGATAAATGTCGAGCAATATTAAATCATCAGCCGTACTTAATACTTTAGCAAATTGATCAGCAAAATCTCTGGTCCTAGTAAAAAGATGGGGCTGGAATACCACTGTTAGCTTTTTATTCGGATGTAATTGTCTAACTGCATCAAAACAGGCACTCAATTCTTCTGGGTGATGCGCATAATCATCTATATAGAGGTGCTTATCTGTGCTTACAATTTTCTCAAATCTTCTTTTAACACCTTTAAAACTCGCAACAGCTGCTTTAATGCTTTTTGCATGTATCCCTAAACTTAATGCCACACCTATGGCTGCCACAGCATTTTCTACATTGTGCTTACCTGGCATAGCTAGGCTTAAATCCTTAATGTTTGTAAAACCATCCTCAAAATCGAATACAAAGTTTCCATTTTCCACGCGAATGTTCTTTGCCGTGATTTGCGAATCATTATTGGCACTGTAGGTTATCCCATAAATAGGCAACCCATCCTTAATAAATAGCTTGCCATTTTCTTTTAACTGATCGGCAAACAGGTGGAATGATTCATGTAAGTGAAACTCATCTCCATAAATATCCAAATGATCTGCATCCATTGAAGTAATCACAGCAACGTCTGGATGTAGTGTTAAAAATGAACGATCGTACTCATCGGCTTCCACAACCACCACATTGTTTTTGCCAAATAGTACATTTGAGTTATAATTACTTGTGATTCCGCCCAAGAATGCCGTAGAACCAAAACCAGTGTCGGTTAAAATATGTGCAACCATTGATGAAGTGGTTGTTTTACCATGCGTGCCCGCTACCGCAATGCAAAACATACCTTTACTAATAATACCCAAAACCTCTGATCGTTTCTTCAGACTAAATCCATTGTCTTTGAAATGATTTAAAATTTGAGAATTTTTCGGAATTGCGGGCGTATAAACAATGAGGCTATCTGGATGATCTTCCATAAAACAAACCGGAACCACCGATTCGTCATCCAAATAGGAAATTAGAATCCCCTCATTCTCTAAGGCAATAGTTAAGTTGGTCCTCGTTTTATCGTAACCACAAACTACACACCCACGTTTAGCAAAATAACGGGCAAGCGCACTCATGCCGATACCACCAATACCTACAAAATACACTCTGTTAATTTTACTTAATTCCATTTACTTTTCTTTTTTTAACGCAAAGAGCGCAGAGAATTTAGCAGAGAGCGCAAAGGTAGGTTACCATCCTTTCTTTGCTTCTTGTTCCTT